>JAFUPT010000073.1 GCA_017481065.1 Clostridia bacterium
ATCATCAATTATTTTATTTTTGGAGGAATTTACCAATGGCAGTTAAGATCCGTCTGCGCCGCATGGGCGCCAAGAAGAACCCCTACTATCGTGTTGTTGTCGCCGACAGCCGCTTCCCCCGCGACGGCCGTTTCATCGAAGAGATCGGCACCTATGATCCCACCAAGGAGCCCAGCGTTGTGGAGATCGACGCCGAGAAGGCCAAGAAGTGGATCGCCAACGGCGCTCAGCCCACCGACACTGTCCGCGTTCTGCTGAAGAAGAAAGAGATCATCTGAGGGAACCCTCATATTTAAGGAGGCCCCAATGAAAGAACTTCTCATCACGCTGGCCGCCGGTCTTGTGGAAAATAAGGACGCAGTCAATGTGACCGTGGACGAGCCCAACGCCGAGGGCGTTGTGGTCTACCATCTGACGGTGGCGGAAGAGGATATGGGCCGTGTCATCGGCAAGCAGGGCCGCATCGCCAAGGCTGTCCGCACCATCGTGAAGGCAGCCTCTGCAAAGAGCTCCAAGCCGGTGTTCGTGGAAATCATCTGATTTTCGTATTCCAAAACCGCTGTGCGCGTCTGCGCAGGGCGGTTTTTTCTTAGGGGCTTTGCCCCTAAGAACCCCACCCAAGGGACGCTGTCCCTTGGGGAACCCAGCCAAGGGGGATGATCCCCCTTGGAACCCTCAGTATGCGACGCTTCGCGTCGCTAAAAAATATTGCAACGCGAAGCGTTGCTTACAGAGGGGTGCAGGGGAAATCATTTCCCCTGCCGGGTTCTCGGGGCAGAGCCCTGAGCGGGGTTTCAGGGGCAGCGCCCCTGACGTCCCCCAACCTTCTTCCCCAAAACTACCCGATGGAGGTAATCTCATGTACAATCTCATCCTTGACTGCGATCCCGGCCATGACGACGCCATTGCCATGCTGCTGGCCTGCCGTGCCGATAATATCAGGCTGCTCGGCGTCACCACTGTCGCGGGCAACAGCTTAATTGATCATGTAACCAACAATGCCATCCGGGTGCTGGAGTACGCGGGCGTGGAGGGCGTCGGGGTGTATGAAGGCGCCGGCCGGCCCATGATGAAGGGCCTCTACCGCAAAACCGGCGTCGCCATCCATGGCGAGGATGGCCTGGGCGGCCCGGTCATTCCCAAGGCTGCCGGCCAAAAGCAGAAAGAGCACGCCGTTGAATTCATCCTGCGTACCCTGCGCACCAGCAGCGAAAAGGTCACCATCGTCGCCGTGGGGCCGCTCACCAATATCGCCATGGCCCTTACCCAGGCGAGCGAAGCGGAAAAGGCCAATATCGATCGCATCGTAATCATGGGCGGCGCCATCTATACGCCGGGCAACGTGTCCTCCGCCCAGGAATTCAATATCTACCAGGACCCCGAAGCGGCAAAAATCGTGCTGCAGAGCGGCTGCCTGATTTATCTGAATACCCTGGATATCTCCATGAAGGCCGTGTTTCACCGGGAAGATAAGGAGCGCCTGCGCGCCAAGGGCGGCAAAATCCCCACCTTCGTTGCGGAGCTGCTGGATTTCTTCGGCGGCACCTATGAGGATACCTTCCAGTTTGCCGATTGCCCCGTTCATGATGCCCTGTGCGTGGGCATGCTGATAGATGATACCCTGATCCAGCACCAGCATACCTTCGTGGATATTTCCTGCGCGGATGACCTCACCCGCGGCGAAACCGTGGCGGATATCTGGGGCCTCATGGAAAAGGAACCCAATTGCTATATCTCCACCCGGGTGGATCGGGAGAAATTTGTGGATATGATCATCGATCATATGTCCAGGTACAATGCCTGAATTCCCCGCAAACGGCTTTTCGGAGATTTAGATAAAGTTAGGAAAAACTAACGTATTGCTTTTTTCTTTCTTTGGGAGTATAATAGTCACATAAAAATTTGGAGGTGTACTCTAATGGCTTATAAGATTTCTGACGAATGCGTAATGTGCGGTGCTTGTGTTGAAGAATGCCCCGTAAATGCTATCTCTGAAGGCGAAGGCAAGTATGTGATCGACGCTGATACCTGCATTTCCTGCGGTTCCTGCGAAGGCGTTTGCCCCGTTGGCGCTCCCGCCGAGGAATAATCTCCGGCCCAGAGCAAAAGAAGCGGCCTCCATCGATGATTTCGAGGGAGACCGTTTTTTTCATTTCAGGAGGAAACATGCGCGCAACCGTATTGATCGATAACCTCGCCCAGGAAAGGCTCGCCTGCGAGTGGGGCCTGTCGGTGCATATCGCATACAAAGGCAAAAATATCCTGCTGGATGCAGGCACTACGGGCAGCTTCGCGGATAACGCGAAAGAGCTGGGCATAGATCTCGCCGCCGTGGATCTGGCGGTGCTCTCCCATGCCCATTATGACCATGCCAACGGCCTCGACCGCTTCTTCCGGCTCAATTCCATCGCCCCGGTTTACATTGCCGAAGAAGCCCGGGAAAACTGCTATAGCTGGAAGAAATTCCTGCCCAGGTACAATGGCCTCCGCCGCGGCATGCTCCGGGACCATGCCGCCCGCTTCATCCGCAGCAGCGGCGAAATCCTGCCCGGCGCGCATCTCCTGCCCCATGGCGCGCCCTTTTTCCCGGAAATGGGCAGAACCAATGCCCTCTATGTGCGCCGCGGCCTGCGCATGCTGCCGGATGATTTCCGCCATGAGCATAGCCTGGTTCTCGAAACTCCGTCCGGCCTCGCCGTCTTCTCAAGCTGCTCCCATGCCGGGCCGGATGTGGTCATTCGCGAAGTCCAATCCGCCTTTCCCGGTCAGAAAATCCGCGCCATCATCGGCGGCTTCCATCTCTACCGCACGCCGGAGCCCGAAATCCGCGCCCTCGCATGCAGGATTCGCTCCCTCGGCGTCGAATCGATTATCACAGGCCATTGCACCGGTTCCGCCGCCTTCGAAATCCTCCGCGGTGAGCTCGGCCTCTCCGTCCAACAGATGTACACCGGCATGATCATCAATCTTTGAGGTATCTTCCCATGAAAAAAACCATTCCCCAGGTGGAAATCCGCGTCCTGAACGCCGGCAAGCTCCATGGCTTCCTCGGCCAAACCACCCCCGAAACCCTCCGCAAGGATATCCCCGCCCTTTCCGCCCGCTATCATTCCCTGCTGGAAAGCCGCGCGGGCCATCTCCTGCCCCTCTATGTCCTCACCCGCGATCCCGATCCCTCCGGCCGCTGCACCCTCTTCTTCGGCGGTCCCAAGCCCCATCCCGGCCTCGAATCCATCGAAATGCCCGCCGGGCCCTATGCCCGTATCGTCGTGCGCCCGAAATATGGCCTCTTCTGGGATAAAGCCATCGCCGAAACCAAGCAATGGTTCTATTCCCAGTGGCTCCCCAATAGCCCCTACCGCGCCCTCGATATCATCTTCGAACATCATACCGAGCATACCACCGCCAAGCAGCCCACCCTCGAGCTCTTCTTCGCCCTCGAAAAAATTCAAAAATAATGTCATATCTCCCCGAATCCTGCATATACTTCTATCACAGGAGGTATATTACCATGGAAAAAAACTATCAGGACACCGCCCGCCGCATCGAATCCGTTCGCAAGCTCTATTCCCAGATCGGCCAACCCCTTCCCGCATCCATCATCGTCGATCTCTATCGCCATCTCCCCAAAATTCCCACCCCCACCCCCGAAAAAAAGGCCAAAATACCCAAGCAAGCCTGATTTTCCCATCCAGCCGGCCCAGCGCCGGCTTTTTTTCACCCATAATTTGTTACAAAAGTAATATAAAAGCCTTAAATATCTGAATAATGCTTGATTTTCGCATCAAATGAGTTTAAATTATGTTATGTCTGATATAGTTTCAGTACCATTATATGGTGCAAACGGGGACGCCCGTTTACATAATCAAGACAACGGAAGCGAGGAACTGAATATGAAAAGAATTCTGGCAATGGTCATCAGCGTTGCTCTTGTTGCAACGATGGCCATCACCGGCAGCGTCGCCTATTTGCAGGCAGAAGACGGTGCCGTCAACACCATGGTCATGGGCAATGTTGATATTGAACAGCTCGAGTATGAGCGTGTAGTTGAAGACGGTGCCTGGGTATCCACTGGCGAAACCGATAAGTACGGTTACACCCCTGATAAGATTCAGCCTTTCACCAATGGTACGAAGCCCCTGTATCCCGCAGTTTTTGCTGATGGAGACATTAAGTGGGATGACCGTAATGGTTCTCAGGCTACATCGGGTGAAGGCAGCCATCAGCAGTCTTGGGACCAGGTTGGCGCATCTGGTTCCAGCCCGCTGTTCGACGACAGCGTGAAGAATGTTGTTGATAAGTTCGTATTCGTGAAGAATACTGGCAAGAGCGATGCTTATGTACGCACTTGGATTGCACTTGAACAGGGCAGCATCGCAGCTGATAACTTCCATGATGTAATTATGACCAACTCCGATTTGGATCATTGGTCTTGGGAAGTTGATGATACTGGCGTAGTAATTGATGGCAACACTTACGTTGTATGGTGTGCCACTTACCTCGGCCCGAAGAGCAATCCCACTGGCATTCTTGCCCCCAACACCGTTTCTTATCCCAGCCTGCTGCAGGTTTACATGACCCCCGAAGCCACCAATGAAGATTGCGCAGCAATCGATGGTAACGGCAATGGTTCCTATGATATCCTGGTGTTCTCTCAGGCCGTTCAGTCCATGGGCTTTGCTGATGCAAAAACCGCTCTGAATGAGGCCTTTGGTGAAGAACATCCTTGGCAGGGTGAAGATGTTCCGTCCATTCCTGCTGTTGTTGAAGATGCAGATGGATTGATCGAAGCACTGGAAAGTGACAAGGATGTTATCATGACTGATGACATCAAGATTGATCCCGCTGGCATGAGCAACGCCTATGGCACCACTGGTATCAACGTAAAGAACGGCCAGACCATTGATGGCCGCGGCAACACCCTCGACATCAAGGGCGCAGGCGGCACTTGGGACTCCGGTATCAACACCACCGGCGGCACCATTAAGAACCTCACTGTCACCGGTTCCTTCCGTGGTATCTTCATCAACCACAACAGCGAACACAGCGAGCGAGTCATTCTTGAAAATGTCACCACTGATGGCACTGTCTACACCATCAGCTGCGACCAGGGTAGCAATAAGGGCTTGACCGCTACCAACTGCACCTTTAAGGGCTGGACCAGCTATGCTGCAACCCTTGGCGATGCAAAGTTTGTTGACTGCTACTTCGGCGAGGGAAGTGGTTATGCTTTCTGCCGTCCCTATGCTCCCACTGAGTTCGTAGACTGCAAATTTGAAGCAGGTTTCGAAATGGATCCCCGTGCGGCGGTCACCTTCGAAAACTGTACGCTGGATGGCGTAGCTCTTACCGCAGATAATCTGGCTACTCTGGTAACCAGCAATATCGCCAACGCAACTGTAAAGTAATAATTTCCCCGTTCCTCAACCCACTCCTCACGGAGTGGGTTTTTTCTCTCCAATTTTCTCATTTCCGGCTCCGCTTTTCTCCGCCGTTTCTAACAAAAATGTATAGCAAATATACTATAAATATATGGTTCGTGTTATAAGATTTCCGTATTTTCCTGCCGCACAATTAACGCAAAACACCCCCCTCCGGGATTGACATGCAATTGGCAAAAACGCTACAATATAAACTGTGAAAATGTAATGCTGGAGGAATGGGAATGCACCCCGAATTATCACAAGAAGTAGCGCGCAGGCGCACTTTTGCCATAATTTCTCACCCCGATGCAGGTAAAACCACCATGACGGAAAAGCTGCTTTTGTATGGTGGTGCAATTCGCCTCGCGGGCTCCGTAAAAGCACGAAAAACCGCCCGCCACGCCACATCCGACTGGATGGAAATCGAAAAGCAGCGTGGTATATCCGTAACCTCTTCGGCCATGCAGTTTGATTTCGAAGGGTATAGGATTAACATACTTGATACCCCCGGACATCAGGATTTCTCAGAGGACACTTATCGCACTTTAGTAGCCGCTGACAGCGCAGTTATGCTAATAGATAATGCGAAAGGCGTAGAAGAGCAAACTGTGAAGCTGTTTAAGGTTTGCCGCCTCAGAAGTATTCCGATATTCACCTTCGTGAACAAGATGGACCGCGCCGGCCGCGACCCCTTTGACCTGATGGAGGAGATCGAGCAGGTGCTGGGCATCCGCAGCTGCCCGGTAAACTGGCCCATAGGCATTGATGGCGATTTTAAGGGGCTTTATCACAGGGATTCCCGTATAATTGAGCTCTATAAGGGCGGCGACCATGGCCAGACGCAGGTGGAAGTGCAGCAGATTTCCATAGATGACCCCGCCTGCGAAGCGACCATAGGAAGCAGATACTATGAAAAACTGATAGAAGATATCGAGCTTTTGGATGTGGCGGGCGATGAATTTGATATAGAAAAGGTGCTCGCCGGCCAGCTCACGCCCATGTTTTTTGGTTCAGCAACCAATAATTTCGGCGTGGAACCCTTCTTAAAGCGCTTTTTATCCTATACAAAAGCGCCTACGCCCCGCGTTTCCGACCAGGGCCCGATTCAGCCGGACGAGGATAAGTTTACCGGATTTATTTTCAAAATCCAGGCAAATATGAACCCTGCCCACCGCGATCGATTGGCATTTATGCGGGTTTGTTCGGGTGTTTTTGAGAAGGGCATGAGCGTTTGGCACTCCTCTTCCAACTCCACCGTGAAGCTCGCCCAGCCGCAAACCTTCATGGCGCAGGAGCATGAGAGCGTGGAAGTGGCCTATCCGGGCGATATCATCGGCCTGTTCGACCCCGGCATCTTCCGCCTGGGCGATACGATTTGTACCGGAAACCATGTGAGATACAGTGGTATTCCGCTGTTTGCACCGGAATTTTTCTGCCGCGTGAGTCCGGAGGATTCCATGAAGCGCAAGCAGTTTTTGAAGGGCATTGTGCAGCTCTCCCAGGAGGGCGCGGTGCAGACCTTCAAGCGCCCGAACATCGGCCGCGAGGAAATGATCGCCGGCGTAGTCGGCGTGCTGCAGATGGATGTGCTGGAACATCGCCTGAAAAACGAATACGGCGTGAATATTATCCGTGAAAACCTGCCCTTCCGCTATGTGCGCTGGGTGGTGGAAACCCCGAAGCCCGTGGACAAGCTGCGCCTGACCTCCACCTCCGCAGTTGCCGAGGACCGCAGCGGACGCCCCGTGCTGATGTTTGAAAACGAGTGGAGCATACGCCTCGCCTGCGAAAACAACGAGGGTCTGGTGCTCGCCGAGACCGCCGACCGCATGGTGGCGGACGACATGGAGGTTTGACGGGAAGGGACGCTGGGGGCTTTCAGCCCCCAGACCCCCGACCAGGGGGAGAGCCTCCCCCTGGACCCGGCACAAAGGCAAATCGCGCCGGACGGCGGCATGATTTGCAAAAATAATATTTTCTGCAGCGCAAAGCGCTGCTTGCTGAGGGGTCAAGGAGAAATCATTTCCCCTTGCAGGGATTTCAGGGGGGGAGAGTTCCCTGACTCCCTCCCCGTATTCAGCCAAGATAGGAGATCTTTCATTTGAAAATTGCAAGAAATGATCTGAGAAACATTGCCATCATCGCCCACGTTGACCATGGCAAGACCACCCTGGTGGATGAAAGGCTGAAGCAGGGCGGCGTATTCCGCGCAAACCAGCAGGTAGCGGACCGCGTGATGGATTCCAACGACCTGGAGCGCGAGCGCGGCATTACCATCCTTTCCAAGAATACCGCAGTGCACTATGGGGACACGAAGATCAACATCGTGGATACCCCCGGCCACGCGGATTTCAGCGGCGAGGTGGAGCGCGTACTGAAGATGGTGAGCGGCGTGCTGCTGCTGGTGGATAGCTTCGAGGGGCCGATGCCCCAGACCCGCTTCGTGCTCAAGAAGGCGCTGGAGCTGAACCTGAAAGTGATCATCGTGATCAACAAGATGGACCGCCCGGACGCCCGCTGCGAGGAGGTTCTGGACGAGACGCTGGAGCTGCTGATCGACCTGGACGCCACGGACGAGCAGCTGGACAGCCCGGTGGTGTATGCCTCCGGCCGCTCCGGCATCGCCACCCGCGATCTTTCCCAGCCGGCCACCGACCTGCGCCCGCTGTTTGAATGCATCATGGAGCACATTCCCGCGCCCGAGGGCGACCCGGACGAGCCCCTGCAGCTGCTGATTTCCACCATCGATTACAACGAATATGTGGGCCGCATCGGCGTGGGCCGCATTGAGCGCGGCACCATCAAGACCAATATGATGGCCATCCGCTGCGTATACGGCAACAGCTTCGTATCCGCCCCGGCGCGCCTGGCCGGACTCTTCGAGTATGACGGCCTGAAGCGCGTGCCCGCCGAAGAGGTGAAGGTGGGCGATATCGTGGCCATCTCCGGCTTCCCGGACCTGCTGATCGGCGATACCATCTGCAATCCTGCGATGGCCGATCCGCTGCCCTTTGTGAAGATCGACGAGCCTACCATTTCCATGACCTTCTGCGTGAATGACAGCCCCTTTGCCGGCACCGAGGGCAGCTATGTGACCAGCCGCCACCTGCGCGCGAGGTTGGAAAAGGAAGCGCTGACGGATGTTTCCCTGCGCGTGGAGGAGACGGAGACCACCGACGCCTTCCGCGTGTATGGCCGCGGCGAGCTGCATCTCTCCATCCTGATCGAGAACATGCGCCGCCAGGGCTATGAATTCGCCATCACCAAGCCGGAAGTGCTCTACAAGACCATTGACGGCGTGCTCTGCGAGCCCATCGAGCGCATGGTGGCCGATGTGCCCACCGAGTATTCCGGCAGCGTGATCGATAAGATCGGCCGCCGCAGGGGTACGCTGCTCTCGATGAACGGCGAGAGCCGCATGCGCCTTGAGTTTGAGGTGCCGTCCCGCGGCCTGTTCGGCTATCGCGGCGAGTTCCTCACCGATACCCGCGGCGAGGGCGTGATGAGCTCCGTATTTGACAGCTACCAGCCCTATCGCGGCGATATTCCCACCCGCAATTCCGGCGCGCTGGTTGCCTGGGAGGATGGCATTTCCACTTCCTATGCCCTGTTCGGCATTCAGGATCGCGGCGAGCTCTACATTGATTCCGGCGTGAAGGTGTACAACGGCATGATCATCGGCCGCAATTCCCGCCCCGGCGATATCGATGTGAACGTGTGCCGCAAGAAGCACATGACCAATACCCGCAACGCTGCTTCCGCTGAGGAAAGCAACAAGATTACCAACATCCGCATCCTCTCCCTTGAGGAAGCCATGGAATTTATCGATGACGACGAGCTGGTGGAGATCACCCCGAAATCCATCCGCATGCGCAAGAAGATTCTGGGTACTGAGGCGAGAAAGAAGCTGGAAGCAAGGAAGAAGAACCAGGGTTGACGGGGGAGGGTAAGACGTTTGGGGGACTCTGTCCCCCAAGCCCCCTGCCAAAGGGAATGATTCCCTTTGGAAACCCCAATAAAGGCACGCAATGCGTGCCTAAAAATTTATTCTGCGCTGCGTAGCAGCGCAATGCAGAGGGGTCCAGGGGAAATCATTTCCCCTGGCAGGGTGCAGGGA
>JAFUPT010000074.1 GCA_017481065.1 Clostridia bacterium
ATGAGCAAGCCCATGGGCCGCAGCGACGATATGCTCATCATCCGCGGTGTTAACGTCTTCCCGTCCCAGATCGAATCCGTGCTCATCAATGCCGGCTACCCTGCCAACTATCAGATCATCGTCGATCGCGTGAACCACTCCGACACGCTGGCCGTCAATGTTGAGATGACGCCTGAGATGTTCACCGACAATGTCGGCGTGATCAAGGCGCGTCAGGGCGAACTGGAAGCCGGCCTGCGCTCCATGCTGGGCATCTCCGCGAAGGTTGTTCTCGTTGCGCCCAAGTCCATCACCCGCAGCGAAGGCAAGGCCGTTCGCGTCATCGACAAGCGCAAGATTTAAGGAGGAAACAGCCATGATCGTCCATCAAATTTCCATTTTCCTTGAAAACCGCGCCGGTCAGCTGGCGCAGGTTGCCCGCGTGCTGGCGGATAACGGCGTGGACATGCGCGCCATCTCCATCGCCGAGACCACCGATTACGGTGTGCTGCGCCTGATCGTCGACGATGCCGAGAAGGCCACGAACATCCTTCTGACCAATGGCTTCATCCTCTCGATGACTCCGGTGCATGTCGTAGCCGTTCCGGATCAGGCCGGC
The DNA here is from genome assembly GCA_017481065.1 of Clostridia bacterium. The sequence goes on from JAFUPT010000074.1 coordinate 599, forward strand.
GGCCTGGCCCCGGTGCTTGAGGCGCTGGCCGAAGGCAACCTGGACATCGAATACATGTACTCCCTGTTCACCCATAAGGAAGGTAAGGCCTACATGGTCTTCCGCAATTCCGACGAGGAGAAGTTCGTTTCTCTGCTCAATGCGCACGGCGTAAGCCTGGCGACCAAGGAAGAGCTCGGCCTTAAATAACGCACGCTCTCTCCGCCTCCACCACCGAACCGCTTTACAGGGTTTAGCCGTTCGGTGCTCGCTGCACGTATCTCTTCGCATCCAAAAAAGGCAGTCTGGATTCAGCAATCCAGACTGCCTTTTTATTGATCACCAAGAATTCTCAGATGCCGTCCAGCTTATCCTTCTTCCTCTGGATGCGGATTCTGCGGCGCTCTTCGCCATGCGCCCAAGCCAGATGCTCATCCTCCGTCTGCAGAATCAAACGCGGAACACGCACGGGGTTGTCGTTTTCATCCAGGGCAACCATCATGAAATGCGCATTGTTGATCCTGTGGCGATCACCCAAATGGTTTTCCACATAGGTATCCACGCAAACCTCCATCGAGGAGGAACCCACCCAAGTCATCTTGCCTTTGATGACAACCATCTCATTCTGATAGGCGCCATGCAGGAACGTCAGGTTATCCACGGAGGCCGTAGTGACATTGGTCATGGAATGGCGCTTGGCCACGATGCCGGCCACCTCGTCGATCCATTGCATCAGAATGCCGCCGAAGAGGCGGTTTGCGCCGTTGAGATGATTGGGACGCACAAGATGCACCGTTTCCACCCGGGATTCATCCACGGTTTTCGCTTCAATACTCATATAATCCCCCTTCGTGATTCAAGGTTATTTATGCTGAATACTGAAACCAATATAGCATCTTTCCGCCCGTTTTTCAATCACAAAAGACGGCATCCTTTCCTTATGCGCTTTCCCGCACGCGCAGGCGGTCGCTCACCAGCGCGATGAACTCCCCATTCGTCGGCTTATCATCCAAGCTGCACACATTCCGCCCGAATGCCTCGTCCAGCGCCTCGATCCGTCCCCGGTTCCAGGCCACTTCAATCGCATGGCGGATCGCTCTTTCGACTTTGCTGCTGGTCGTCCCAAACCTGTGCGCAATGCCGGGATACAGCTCTTTCGTGATCCGGCCCATCAGATCCGGGTTCTCGATCACCATGCGCACCGCCTCGCGCAGATACTGATAACCCTTGATATGGGCGGGAATCGCGAAACCGCTACGCGATTTCGCGCGTGCTTTGTTGCCCCCTTCTCTGGTTATTGGTTGCTCTTCTTCTGTTGGTATTATAGCACAAAAAGTGGCTCATTTGTTTTACGACAAGATGATATATAAAAGTTCATGAAAGCACCCTGAAATCTGACCCCAATAAATCCATCAGACCCACCAAACTTTAGGACGAGAACACCACTCGCCCTTTTTCTTTTTACCATTCTATTGCCTTCGATGTAAAGGAATTGCTGCTGCCTTCGTTGTTCCTGATGGTCTCCGTCAAGCGGTCTTCAATTGGAAAATATAAAAATCATTGTTATAATATATATATAAATAAGAAATGAATAATCCTTATTTCAAAAGAAAAAATAA
>JAFUPT010000075.1 GCA_017481065.1 Clostridia bacterium
GCGGCGAACGCAGCTACGATATCTTTTCCCGCCTGCTGAAGGACCGCATCATCTTCCTCGGCGGCGAGATCGATGATACCGTCGCCAACCTGGTCGTCGCCCAGATGCTCTTCCTCGAAATGGAGGACCCGGACGCCGATATCATGCTCTATATCAACAGCCCCGGCGGCTCCGTTTCCGCAGGCATGGCCATCTATGATACCATGCGCTACCTCAAGTGCGAGGTTTCCACCCTCTGCATCGGCCTGGCCGCCTCCATGGGCGCGTTCCTGCTGGCCGCCGGCGCAAAGGGCAAGCGCAAGGCCCTGCCCCATGCCGAAATCATGATCCATCAGCCCCTCGGCGGCGCGCGCGGCCAGGCGACGGATATCCAGATCCAGGCAGAGCAGATTCTCAAGATCAAGAAGACCCTGAACGAATTGCTCGCCCAGAACACCGGCAAGCCCCTCAAGACCATCGAAAGGACGTGGAGCGCGATCACTACATGACACCGCAGAGGCCCTCAAATATGGCCTGGTGGATGAGATCATCGCTCCGAGGAGATAATCCATGGCAAACCGAGAAGATTTCAACAACGGCTCCTCCATCCGCTGCTCCTTCTGCGGCAAGACCCAGAACCAGGTGCGGCGGCTTGTGGCCGGCCCCAATGCCTACATCTGCAATGAATGCATCCTGCTCTGCCAGGAAATCGTATCCGATGATGTGGACAGCGTGAACGACCGCGGCGAGATCGAGATCAAAACTCCCCAGGAGATCAAGGAAGTTCTCGATCAGTATGTCGTCGGCCAGGAGGCCGCCAAGAAGGCGCTCGCCGTCGCCGTTTACAACCATTACAAGCGCATCCGCTTCATGGGCGGCAAGAAGAACGATGTGGAACTGCAAAAGTCCAACATCGTCATGCTCGGCCCCACCGGCTGCGGCAAAACCTACCTTGCCCAGACCCTGGCCAAGATCCTCAACGTGCCCTTCGCCATCGGCGACGCCACCAGCCTCACCGAAGCAGGCTATGTGGGCGAGGATGTGGAAAACATCCTGCTCCGCCTGATCCAGAATGCGGACTACGATATCGAGCTCGCCCAGCGCGGCATCATCTATATCGATGAAATCGATAAGATCGCCCGCAAGAGCGAAAACCCCTCCATCACCCGCGATGTCAGCGGCGAGGGCGTGCAGCAGGCCCTGCTCAAAATCCTCGAAGGCACCATCGCCTCCGTTCCCCCGCAGGGCGGCCGCAAGCATCCCCACCAGGAATTCATCCAGATCGATACCACCAACATCCTCTTCATCTGCGGCGGCGCGTTTGACGGCATCGAAAAGATCGTCGAAAACCGCACCGGCAAGAAGAGCATGGGCTTCGGCGCGGAGGTGCGCTCCAAGACCGAGCGCGGCTCCGAGGAGGTTATGTCCAAGGTGCGCCCGGAGGATCTTTTGAAGTTCGGCCTGATTCCCGAATTCGTCGGCCGCCTTCCCGTGCTCGTCACCCTGAACCAGCTGGATGAAACCGCGCTGGTGAAGATCCTCACCGAGCCCAAAAACGCGCTGGTGCGCCAGTATTCCAAGCTCCTCTCCTTCGACAATGTGGAGCTGGAATTCACCCCGGAAGCCCTCTCCGCCATCGCCAAGCAGGCGCTTGAGCGCAAGAGCGGCGCCCGCGGCCTGCGCGCCATCATCGAAGGCGTGATGACCGATACCATGTTCGATCTGCCCTCCATCGAAGGCGTTTCCCGCTGCATCATCACCGAAGCAGCCGTCAATGGCGAGGAAAAGCCCCAGCTCGTGCGCGAGCCGCTGGCCCTTCCCACCACCGAGGAACCCAAGGCGCAGATCGAGGGCGCTTGACGGGAGAGGAAACGCTTAAGGGACTCTGTCCCTTAAGAATCCCTGCCAGGGGGAATGATTCCCCCTGGACCCCTCTGGATAAAAAATCTCTGTCCCATGGTGGGACAGAGATTTTAATAA
>JAFUPT010000076.1 GCA_017481065.1 Clostridia bacterium
GAGTCACATCGATATCCAGATGGAAACGCTCCATCAGTTCCTCGGCGCGCTTATTGATTTCTTTCCAGTTAATGGTACCGCGCTTCATGGGCTGGCGACCCACGAAGATATTCTCGGCAACCGTCAGATTGGGGCACAGGTTGATCTCCTGGAACACCGTAGAGATGCCTTCGTCGATCGCCTGCTGCGGGCTGGCGGGCCGAATTTCCTTACCATTGAGCGTGATGCTGCCTGCATCCATTTTGTTTACGCCCGTGAGGCACTTGATCAGCGTGGATTTGCCCGCGCCGTTTTCGCCCAGCAGCGCGTGAACCTCGCCTGCGCGCAGGTCGAAATCAACGCCGTCCAGGGCCTTAACGCCGGGGAACTGAATCTCAATGCCTCTCATTTCCAGAATGTTCTTTTCCGGCAAGAGTATCCCTCCTTATACGAATGCAGGGCGGACAGGCTTTGTCCGCCCTGCGAAAGGGCTGCTGTTGCAGCAGCCCTTTTTGGATTCAGCTAAGAATTAGTACTGACGCTGATCGATCACGTCTGCAGCCTTGATGGAGGTAACGGCTACTTCGCCGCCGCACTCGATGCCGCCAACGCAGTCATACACGCCCTCTTCGGGATGTACAACGGTCTTGTCGAATTCCTCGCCAGCCTCGAGACGGTTGATGAAATCAACAACGAAGGGGCCGTACAGGGGGTTGCACTCTACGGTGCAGTTCATTTCGCCAGCAACGATGGCTTCGAAAGCGGCCTTAACGGAGTCGCAGCCAACGATGATGATATCCTGGCCAGGTACCAGACCAGCGGCCTTGATGGCGTCGATTGCGCCCAGAGCCATGTCGTCATTCTGAGCGAACAGAACGTCGATCTTGTCGATGGACTTCAGCCAGCTCTCCATAACGGCCTGGCCTTCGGCGCGGGTGAAGTTACCGGACTGCTGGCCAACCAGCTTCATGTTCGGATACTCTTCCAGAGCCTTCAGGTTGCCGGTGGTGCGGTCTACCTGAGCGGATGCACCGGTGGTGCCTTCCATGATAACTACGTTTACTTCTTCTTCGCCGCGGCCGAGGGTCTTCAGGTATTCGCCTGCCCACTTAACCATGCGGTAGCCTTCCTCGATGAAGTCGCCGCCGAAAGCTGCTTCATACTCGATCACGTCTGCGCAGTCCGGGATGCGGTCCAGCAGGATGAGCGGGATTTCAGCTTCGTTAACTTCGGTCAGAACTTCCTCCCAGCCGGTGTTTACAACGCCGGTGAACAGGATGTAGTCAACGCCCTGGGTGATGAAGGAGCGCAGAGCGGCAATCTGGTTTTCCTGCTTCTGCTGGCCATCGGAGTATACGAGCTCCCAGCCTGCTGCTTCGATTGCAGCGTTTACGTTGTCGGTGTTGGCGGTACGCCAGTCAGATTCCTGACCGATCTGAGAGAAAGCAACGGTCAGTGCGGATGCGTTGGCAGCCAGGCCCATTACCAGAACCAGTGCCAGAACCAGAGTCAACAGTTTCTTCATGAGTATGTCCTCCTTACAATTTCCGGGCATGCGCCCTTATAATATAATTATAGGAGGAAACTTTCCGGCCCGAAAGAAACAGAATTCCTCGTTTTGTTCAGTATTTTAGGAAAAGTTAACCCAGCGGATTTGCGATCCACTGGGTTTGTTGAATATTTTCCGATGAAAGTAGATTATTTTATTTTGGTCAGCCCTTTTTGCCGGGAATATTTTCTTCCTTGCGGAAATCCCTGGGGGAAAGGCCGGTGTTCTTCTTAAAGAGGTAGCTGAAATAGTGGGGATCGTTGTAACCCACCGCGTAGGCCACATCGCTGGTGCGCATGCTGCTGTCGGCCAGCAGCTCCTTGGCCCGGGCCATGCGCACGCCGGTCAGGTATTCGGTGAAGGTCACGCCCATCTCCTGGGAAAACACGGTGCAGAAGTGGTTGTTGGAAAGGGCCACATGCTTCGCCACATCGTGCAGGGTCACGTTGGAATCGGCGTAATGCTCGGCAATGAAGGATTTGGCCTTGCGGATCACGCCGCCGTAGCGCGCCGATCCCTGGGAATCCCGGTAAAGGATGGCCTCTTTCAGCATATCCCGGCACAGGGGGAGTACATCGTCCACGTTCAAGAGCGTGTTCTGGGCGCGGAATGCATCCGGTATGATCTCCTGGGGAGATCCGCCGCTGTCCTTGATGATCCTGCTTGCAGCCAGCATCATTTCCACGAAGAAGTAGTTCGCCATCATTACGGACTGGGCCGCCGCGTCCCCCAGCCCCTGCACATAGCGGGTGAGGATGGCGTCCACATCGGCGGTGGTGGCATATTTCAATTGCTCGGCAACCGGGGCCGCATCCATATCCGCCGCCAGCATCAGCTCCGGCTCCCCGGAAACATCCTGTGCGCCCATGATACGCCGCGGATCGTTCTCCGCCTTGCCGGCCTTCAATTTGTCCATAATCCGGCGCGCGTCGTTCAGCGATGCGGGAATATCCTTCAAATCCCGCACATCCGCGCCGATGGCCACCAGCAGCTTGATGCCCGTCGAGCGCTCCACATCGTAGCGGGCGGACTGGGCTAGGCCGTAGGCGCGCTCCTCGATATCCGTGGAATTATCGCCCATCACCAGCAGCGAAAAGCCGCCGTAGCCCCGGCAGTGGTAAACTGTGCCGCCGCTGCCCTCCGCCAATCTCTCCAGCACGCCCTGGGCCGTGAACAAATCCTCCTCGGATTCCGGTTCGGGGGAGGGGGAGAGCAGCATCACCAGGTAGTGGTTCGCCAGCAGGTTGATCTGCATCGAGCGCGCATTCCTGAGTATGCGCTCGCCGTTCGCGCCGCCGTAGAGCTCCGTGAGCAGCTTTTCCTTCAAAAAGCGGCTGGAGGAAGCCATCTCCTCCCGGTAGGCCAGTATGCTCGCCTGCCTGCGCTTGTCCTCCTGAATGCGCTGGGCGATGCGCTCCAGCACCGTGCGCAGCTCCTGCCCGCTCACCGGCTTCAGCAAATATTCGATCACGCCCAGGCTGATGGCCTCCCGGGCATAGGTAAAATCATCGTAGCCGGAAAGGATTACGATGTAAACCCAGGGCATCGTGCGGCTTACCTGCCGGCACAGCTCCAAACCATCCATGAAAGGCATGCGGATATCCGTGATCAATATGTCCGGCTTCACATCCTGCAGCATGCTCAGGGCGATCTCCCCGTCCGGGGCCTCGCCCGCGAGCACGAAATCCGTCTCCTCCCACGGGAAGTTGGACCGGATGCCTTCGCGCACTACGATTTCATCGTCTACCAGGAATACTTTGTACATGAACTGCTCCTTTGTTGGGAGAGGGGAGGCGTTGGGGGGAAGGTTTCCCCTGGGCCCCTCGGTAAGCGGCGCAATGCGCTGCGGGAATGATGCTTAATAGAAACAAGGGCTTCTCCCGGAGGAGAGGCAGGTTTTCTCCGGTTTTGCTTTGCAGGGGATTCCGAAGGGCGTTGTGCCCTTTGGCGGGGGAACTCTGTTCCCAACAATGTCCGCCGTCACTCCTGCACAAAGCGCACCACATCGTTTGGCGTGCAGCCAATGATGATGCATAGCTTTTCGAGGGTGAACAGGGTGATATTTTTGCCCTTTTTGATGGAATCGAGGGTTTTGTTGTCGATGCCGTTTTTCAGCAGGTGATATTGCGTGATATTCCGCTCCTGCATGGTGCGCCAGAGTGGGCTATAATCGAGCACAATATCACCACCTTAGCATTTCATATATAGTTATTATAGAAAATAAAAGTCCCGGAGCATATTGTGGGTGTAATCACAATATGCTCCGGGATAAAAGATACTTTGCTCATTAAGAAATCGATCCCGATCCGGGATCGATTTCTTCTAAAACAGAGGAGCGCAGGAGGAAAACACTTCCCCCGTCACACATCCCGCACCGGCACCCGTATGCGTACCAGCGTTCCGGCTGCTTCATTGCTCTCGATTTCCAGCCCCTGGGGCCGGTTGTAATAGAGCTGGATGCGCTTGTTTACGTTGAACAGGCCGTAGCCGGCGCTCTGGCCGGAATCGCTGCGCAGGCCCTCGCGCACCTCGGCGAGGCGTTCCGGGGTCATGCCCGCGCCATTGTCCTGCACTTTCAGCACCAGGAAATCGCCCTCGGTGCAGCCGGTCACCTTGATCATGCCGCGGCCGCGGCGATGCTTCACGCCGTGGTAGATGGCGTTTTCCACCAGCGGCTGCAAAAGCAGCTTCAAAACCCGCACATGATACAGGTTTTCGGGGATATCGATCTCGTAGTCCAGTATATCGCGGTAGCGTATCTTCTGGATGGTGAGATAGCCGGTCAGGTGCTTGATTTCCTCGGAGAGGGGAATCCAATCCTTGCCCTGGCTCAGGGAAATGCGGAAGAAGTCCGAAAGGGCGCGGGTGATGTGGATAACCTCCCGGCTCTGCCCGGCCTCCGCCAGCCAAACGATGGCGTCCAGGGTGTTGTAGAGGAAATGGGGGTTGATCTGCGCCTGCAGGGCGCGCAGCTCGCTCTTTTTCAGGTTTTCCTGCTCCCGGCGGTTTTCATCGATCAAATCCTGCAGCCTGCCCGCCATGGTGTTCAGGCTCTGGGTCAGCTCCCGCAGCTCGGTCACGCTCGTCTCCGGGGCGCGGGCATATAAATCGCCGCCCGCCAGCGCGCCGGCAAATTTTTCCAGCCGGGCAATGGGCGTTTGGATGGCCCGCTCCAGCGACCGCTGCGCCAGCATGGAGAAGAGCACGGTTACAAGCAGCAGCGCCAGCAGGATCACCAGCACGAAGCGCAGCGTGGCCTGCAAATTATCGCTGGCCTCGGCCGCCGCGCGGATCTCGCCGTCGGCATATTCCGCCAGCATGTCCGCCACGAGGGAGGAAACATTGCGCACCTCTTCGAGCAATGCCTCGCTCTCGGCGATGGGCTGCTCGGTGCGCAACAGCTCGCCCATGCGGTCGATATAGTTCACCAGTGTGTTCATCGTGCGCCGCGCCACCACCAGCGCCTGCACATTGTCCGGCGCGGCGGAGAGGGTGAGGGCGTCGATTTCGGTGTTCACATGGTCGATCATGGCGTATTGGCCGCCGCCGTCAAAGGTTTCATGGCCCGCCACCACGCACCACATCTCCTCCGGAATCTGGCTCTGCACCACCGGTTTCAGCGATGATACCCGCTCCACCTGGCGGATTACGCCGTGGTAGGTGTTGGAATAGTGCATCATCATGCCCAGGCTCACCAGCGCGGGAATGAGCAGCAGCGCCATGAGCACCAGGAAGGATGTGCGCAGGCGGCTGGATATGCTCTCGCCCATGATCAGCCTCTGCAGGCCGGCAAACAGGCGGCGCATATCAATACCCCCTGGGCGCGATCGCGTCCAGATCATCATATTCGCTGAATACCTGCTCCTCGGAATAGGTGGCCCGGGGAATCTCCTCCCCGGCGGCCAGCTGCTTCGCCAGCTCCATCACGGTCTCGCCGATGTCCGGCTTGCATTCCACTACGCAGTTCACCCTGCCCTGCTTCAGCAGGTCGATGGCGGCCTGTTCGCCGTCCACGGTGATGATGATGATATCCTCGCCGGGCATGATCCCCGCTTCCTCCATGGCGGAAATGGCGCCCAGGGCCATGGCGTCGTTGTGGGAATAGAGCACATCGATTTTGTCGTATTTCTCCAGCAGCGCCTTCATGCATTCCCTGCCCTTCGGCCGGAAGAAATCGCCGGACATGGAATCGATCAAATGCAGGTTTTCATAGCCCGCGATGGCGTCGCGGAACCCGGCGGCGCGCTCCCGCATGGGCGTGGAATCAATGGTGCCGGAGAGCTCCACAATGTTCAGCTCGCCCAGGCCCTCCCGCTGCATCTTTTCAACCAGGAATTCACCGGCGCTCACGCCTTCCTGGTAAAAATCCGATCCCACATACCCGGCCCAGAGGTTCTCATCCTCGGTCTGGATCATGCGGTCGGTGGTGAGCACGGGTATGCCCGCGTTCTTCGCCTCCTGCAGCACGTTGTCCCAGCCCGTCTCCACGATGGGGGAGAAGGCGATCACATCCACCTGGTAGGCGATGAATTCGCGTATGGCCTTGATCTGCCGCTCCTGCTTCTGCTCGGCATTTTCATACATCAGGGTTACGCCCGCCTTCTCCGCGGCGCTCTTGATGGATTCCGTGTTCGCCAGCCGCCATGCGCTCTCCCAGCCCAGCTGGGAAAAGCCCAGCAGCACGCTCGGTTCCTCGCTGCGCTGCTCCGCTTCCTTCGCGCCACAGCCCGCCAGCAGCAGGCACAGCGCCAGAATCAGGGCGATCCGCTTCATTTGTTTCACCTCGAATGTAAATTCTGATTTATTATAGCACACTTGAAAATCCTTGACAACCGAGTGCCCCAGGCGTATAATCAAGCTGTACGCAACCGATTGCTCAACCCATGAAATGGTAAGTATATATGATCAATAAGCGAATCACAATCTATGATATTGCCCGGGAGCTGAATGTTTCTCCCTCCACCGTCACCCGTGCCATCAATGGCAAGGCCGGCGTGAGCGATGAGCTGCGCGCCCGCATCGTGGAAACCGCGAACCGCCTCGGCTACCGCACCAACCGCATCGCCAAGAGCCTCACCCGGGATACCCTGCGCATCGCCGTGGTGGTGATCGACCGCATGGCTTCCTTCCATCCGGTCATCCTGGATGGCGCGCGCCGCGCCGCCGAGGAGCTGGCCGATTTCAATGTGGAGGGCGAATATGTGCTCCTGCCCCGGGAAAACCTGCGCGGCAACACCATTGCCGAGCTCACCCGCCTTGCCGACGCGGGGGTGGACGGCATCATTTTTACCCCCAATCCCCATTATGGCTTCGAGGAAATCATTGCGGAGCTCACCCGCCGGGGCGTGGCCGTCGGCACCGTGATTTCTTCCAGCGATAATCCCGATATCATGGTCTCCGTCAGCCCCGACGGCGTGCGCGCGGGCAGGCTGGCGGCGGATCTCTTCCATACCTGCGGCATTTCCGCCGGGGATGAGGTGCTTGTGGCCCTCGGCTTCAACAATTTAAGCGTCCACAAAAACTGCGCCGCCGGGTTCCGGGAGCAGAATGAGCGCTACGGCTTCCACATCGTGGATGAAATCCAGCATTACGATGATCCCGATATGGCCTACCAGCTCGCCCGGCGCTACCTGATCGAAATGCCCGGCATTCGCGGTATCTACTGCGCCACCGGCGTCACCGGCCCGGTCTGCCGCGCCGTATGCGATCTCGGCAGGCAGGACTGCGTCCGCGTCATCGGCACCGAGCTTTCCGATGAAACCGCCAAATACATGGATGAGGGCGTGCTCGTTGCCGCCATCTTCCAGGATCCCTTCCGACAGGGCCGCAAGGCCTTCCGCGCCATGTATGATTACCTCGAAAGCGGCGATGAAAGCCGCCGCAGCCTCTGTATCAATCCCAAGCTCGTCCTCCCCGGCAACCTCGATTATTACTGGCAGTTCCTCCGCGAAGAGGAGGAGTAGGCGGGGGGACGATTGGGGACGCTGGGGGCTGTCTGCCCCCAGACCCCCGACCAAAGGGCTCTGCCCTTTGGAAACCTGCAAGGGGGGAGAGCCTCCCCCCTTGACCCCGGCACAAAACAAATCGTGCCGAACAGCGGCACGATTTGCTGGAAAATATTGTAGGGGCGATCCTATGTGATCGCCCGTAAAGTGAAATTGCCTTTACCGGGTGCACACACTGGTGTGCCTCTACAACGAAAGAACAAAGTCTTTGAGGTGTAAACTTCCCCCGGCGGCGCAATGCGCCGCATACTGAGGGATCCGGGGCGGCGTCCCGGCGCCCTCCATCCTTTTACCCCTCAGCGCAACCGGTTGAGTAAATCCAAATTCCAATCAAAGGAGAAATGCATATGAGAGCAGCAGCGGTGATCCAGACCAACGAACTCAGGGTCCTGAATGTGGAAATGCCCATTCCGGGGCCGGACCAGGTGCTCATCCAGGTGGCCTACTGCGGCATCTGCGCCACGGATTATGATAACTTCCGGGGTGAAACCAGCTTCGCCAAGAACGGCGATCTGAAATATCCCCTGCGCTTCGGCCACGAATGGAGCGGCATTGTGCGCGCGGTGGGCAGCGAAGTGAAGGACTTTGCCGCCGGGGACAAGGTGATCGGCGATGGCAAGGTCACCTGCACCGAATGCGAAAACTGCCGCGCCGGCCGCTGGTATGACTGCATGAACCTGCGCGCCGTGGGCACGGTGAAAAACCACTGGCCCGGCGGCATGGCGGAATATGCGCTCATGCCCGCGCGGAATGTGTTCAAGGTGGCGGAGCACGTCTCCCTGAAGGAAGCCGCCCTGTGCGAGCCCGTCACCATCGCCATGAACGGCATGCGCGAAACTGATCTTTCCGGCAAGACCGTGCTGGTGATCGGCTCCGGCCCCATCGGCCTCGGCGGCGTCACGGCGGCGAAGGCGCTGGGCGCGAAGCGCATCATCTGCGCTGCCCGCAAGCAGGGCAAGCTGCAGCGCGCGCTGGAAATGGGCGCAACCGATACAATCAACACCACCGAGGGCAGCATTTATGAGCAGCTCCTCGCCGTAAACGATGGCAAAAAGGCCGATTTCGTGCTGGAAACCAGCGGCTGCGCCGAATATGTGGAGCGCATGCTGGACCTTGTGGCCAACATGGGCACCATGTCCCTCGTGGGCTTCTATGACCGGCCCCTCGGCAATTTCAACCTGGATAACTTCGCCTTTGCCAAGGTCACGCTGCGCGGCTCCTCCGGAGCCCGGGAATTTACGCCCATCGTGCTGAACCTGCTCAACGAGGGCAAAATCCGCCTGCTGCCCATGCTCACCCATGAAATTCCCTTCGATGAAGTGGAATCCTGCATGGATTTTTACCGCAGCGTGGCCAGCGACCGCATCAAAATCCTCGTCAATATCGGCGGCGAATTGGAATAAATAAGGAGGAATTTCCATGAACTTTGCACTCAAATCCGAAATCCGCATGATCGACCGCTTTGCCGACTTCGTTGCCCAGTATGCCATCGGCGAAAACGACCTGATCCTCACCAACGAATATGTGCTCATGCCCCAGCTGGAGGGCAAGGAGCCGCCCTGCTTCACCATCTTCCAGGAGAAGTTCGGCGCGGGCGAGCCCAACGACGGCATGATCGACGGCGTCATCAACGCCATCGGCGACCGCCGCATTGACCGCGTGTTCGCCATCGGCGGCGGCACCATCCTGGATATCGCCAAGCTGCTGGTCTATGGCAGCGGCTATACCTGCGAACAGCTCTTCACCAAGGGCAAGGAGCTTCCCAAGGTTCGCAAGCTCATCGCCGTGCCCACCACCTGCGGCACCGGCAGCGAGGTCACCGGCATTTCCATCGCCGAAATCCGCAGCCTGCACACCAAGATGGGCCTCGCCACCCCCCAGCTCTTCCCGGATGAAGCCGTGCTCATTCCCCAGCTGCTCTCCACCCTGCCCTACGGCGTGTTCGCGGCCAGCTCCATCGATGCGCTGATCCACGCCATCGAAGCCTATGTTTCCATCAATGCCACGCCCTATACCGATGTCTTCGCCCGGGAAGCCATCGAGCGCATCATTCCCGCCTACCGCCATGTGGTGGAGAGCGGAAAGGATCCCGCCGTCATCGCCAGGCACATGCCCGATTTCCTCCTCGCCAGCAATATGGCGGGTATCGCCTTCGGAAATGCCGGCTGCGGCGCGGTGCATGCGCTGAGCTATCCCATCGGCGCAAACTTCCATGTGCCCCACGGCAAGGCCAATTACCTGCTCTTCGCAGCCTGCTTCCGCATGTATAAGAAGAAGGGCGCGCAGATGGAAGTGGTGGAAAATGTGATCGCCAAGGCCCTCGGCTGCGCTGTAAGCGAATGCTGGCAGGCGCTTGAAACCCTGCTGGACGGCATCCTCGACCGCGCCCCGCTGGAAACCTTCGGCATGACGCAGCAGCACCTGGCCGATTTCCCGCCCACCGTGCTCGCCACCCAGCAGCGCCTGCTCAAGAATATGCCCGTGCAGCTTTCCGAGGAAGAAATCCGCTTTATCTACGCGGAATGTATGGAGGGAAAATAACATGGCAAAGTGGACCAAGATCAACGCAGATGAACTCATCGCCTACAAAACTTCCGAAGCCTCGCCTTACAGCTCCAAGCTGATCATCGGCGATGAAATGGCGGGCTTTCCCATCCTGAATGTAAACGAAGGCACCCTCGCGCCCTTCAGCCGCACCGCCGGAGCCGCCCATGAGGAATGCGAGCTCTATTACATGGTGGATGTTGCCGAGGGCAGCGCCGTTGTCCTTGATGATGAGCGCATTCCCGTCCGCAATGGCGATTTCATCGTCATCCCCGGCGGCGTGTTCCACTGGATTGATAACCTGAACTGCGATAAGCCCTTCAAGCTCTTCACCATGTGGGATCGCCAGGAGCTCAACGGCATTTATTTCAAGCGCCTGGAAGCCTGGGGAAAATCCATGCGCTATATCAAGGATGAAGAATAACAGGAGGAAATTACAATGATGAACTTTGATTTCACCGGCAAAACCGTAATCATAACCGGCGGCATGGGCGCCATCGGCAAGGCCACCGCCCGGAAATATCTGGAATGCGGCGCAAACGTGGTCTGCGCGGGCCGCCATGAAAATGCCGAGGTTATGGCCTGGCTCAAGGAAGCCTCTGAAAATGTGATCTTCGTCCGCTGCGATATCTCCAGCTGGGATGATTGCAAGAATCTGGTCGATGAAACCATCAAGCATTTCGGCAAGCTGGATATCCTGGTCAACAATGCGGGCATCAACGCCCAGCTGCCCGAGCGCAAGCCCTTCCATGAGTTTGACCGCGATTTCTGGGAGAAGATCATGGATATCGATGTAAACGGCACCTTCTACCTCAGCCAGCTGGGCGCGCAGCAGATGATCAAGCAGGGCGAGGGCGGCAATATCGTGAATATCAGCTCCGTAATGGGCATCAACCCCGCCCGCCTGCAGTGCGCCTTCACCGTGGCCAAGGCCGGCGTGATCATGATGTCCCGGGTCATGGCCCTGGAGCTCGCGCCCTATAATATCCGCGTCAATTGCCTCTGCCCCGGCTCCATCATGACCGAAAAGACCTACGCCAAGTTCTACTGCGATCCCGTCAAGTCCGAATCCCTGCTCTCCCATGTGCCCATGAAGCGCGCCGGCAACGCAGATGAAATCGCCGATGGCATTCTCTACCTCTCCTCCGAATATTCCTCCTACACCACCGGCAACAACCTCGTCATCGACGGCGGCTGGCAGTGCGGCTTTACCCGCGATTGGTAATCCGGGGGAACGCTTCCCGGGGGAGACGATTGGGCGACTCCGTACCCCACCCCCTGTCAAGGGGGAGCATCCCCCTTGGAACCCGCAGCAAAAGGCACGCATATGCGTGCCTTTAATTTTATAATGATCGAAACGACGGCTCCTCCTTAGGGAGAAGCCGTCGTTCCCTGTTCTCCTTGCCTCCCCCGCAAACTATCCCGGCATCCGGCTGTGCACCTCCGTCAGGGTGAATTTTCCGGTGCCGGGGTTTTCTTTCACCCGGGAAAAGCTGGCCAGGTCGTTGAAATGCCACCATTCCGAGGCCAGCGGCGTGAGCCCCGCGCCGGTCAGGTAGCGCTGGAGCGTGCGCGCGGCCGCGTTCATGCCCTCCGCAGGAGCAGCGGAGCGCCAGGCCGTATCGTCTGTGGAGGAAACCGGCTCCGCGAAGGCCGCCGCAGCGATGCTCAGCTCATGCATGGCGGTGGGCATTTCATATTCGGTGTATTCCGCCACGCGATCATAGCTGTATGGCCCGCTCTGGGCCGTTTCCATGCGGTCCGCGCGCACGAGGCTCACATCGATGGCGCAGCCCCGCTGGTGGTGGCTGGTGCCCTGGGAAATGAACCATGAAATCTTCCAAGGCGCGGTGCTCACCCCGGCGCGCACGGCGCTGTCCTGCTCCGCCAGTTCCGCCATGGCCTCCACCACCTGCCGCTGCACAGCGTGGGGACGGTATGCCTCGTATATTTTCAGGGAATTGCCCTCCGCCAGTGCGGCGCTCTGGGCTGCCTGAATCTTCTTTGCCATTTCATACAGCACCGGCATGATGAATTCTTCCCGGCCGAGCCGGGCATTGTAGGTCTTGTTCTCATAGAGGGCGGCGCCGGTCACGCCGGGCACGGCCTTGCCGGAGGAGAGAATCTGGGAGGAATAGGCGTTTGTATTGTCATACACGATGGATGGAATCACATCCGGCAGGTTGATCATGCAGTAGCGGTGGGGAACATAGCCGCTTTTGCCGCCCTGCTCCACCTGCCAGAAATCGCCTTCCTCCGATAAAATGCGGAAACCCGTGCCCGCAGGCAGGGTTTCGATGGCTTCGGAAGCGGCGCTGGCCGCGCTGCGCAGGGTGATATCCGTGTTGGCGTAGCCGCTTGCGCCGATGATGGGCAATTCAAAATCGCCGTTGTAGCGCGGCGGCTGGGGCTGCTCCTCCGGCTGCTCCACGGGGCTGGGAACCAGCGGGGGCTCGCCCAGCTCCACCGTGGGGCTCGGCAGCGGCGTGGGCGCGCCGGGCAGCACCAGCGGATTGCTCCGGTTCAGGAAAAATGCCGCGCCCAGCAGCAGTACCGCCGCCGCGCAGATGATCAGGATCAAAATCTTTCGCCTGGACATAGAAAAAATGCTCCTTCCGGGTTTTTCTCCCTAGAATTCGCCCTTTTTCGCCCTTCTATGCACCTGCCCCCTGAACCTTGCATAAAAAGGAATAGCCCCTTACATAGCGAAGGAGGGGTTTCCCATGATCATTTGCCTCAACGAAAGCCATATCGATGAAATGCTCGCCCTGCAGGCGCTCTGCCTGGAAAATGATGATATCTTCCTGCCCACCAGCCGCGAAGGCTACCTGCGGGCCTTTCAATTTGATAATTTTTGCTATGGATACATGGAAAACGGCGAATTGATCGCCTTCCTGAACTGTGCCATCCCCACCGCCCGGGCCAGGAACAACCTGGGCCGCGGCAGGCTTCCGGATGGGGAGCTGAACCGGGTGGGCTATATGAATACTTTGCTGGTGAAAAAATCCTGCCGCCACCACGGCGTGGGCCGGGAACTGGTGGAGGCCGCGCTGGCGGAATTTGCAAAGCGGAATTGCCCCCATGTGTTTGTCACAGCCAGCCCGGAAAATGCCGCTTCCCTGCGCCTGCTGGCCGCCATGGATTTCCAAAAGGTGAATATCATCGATCTCCGGGGTGAACGGCGCTGCCTGCTCTACCGCAAGCTGTGAAGCGGCGGGCCCCGCAGGAATTCCCGATAAGAAAAGGGCGCGCGGGAATTCCTGTTTTGGGCTGTATATGATGCAATGCGCCGGTTTAGCAGGGTATGATATACATTTGCACGAAGTACGGACGGTTTTTGTACAAGGGTACAAAAAAAGACCAACCATTTCTGGTTGGCGAGACGGCAATTCCGGAGGACTTGCCGTTTTTTCTGAAAGAAAAAATGCTGGAATCAAGCCTGATTCCAGCACCTTATGGAGCTGATGACCGGATTTGAACCGGTGCATTCTGCGCTTTAAAAATCATCACAATAGTCAGCTCCGCAGTCTTCGCATCGCATCCTGTAGTATCCGCCTAAATTTACAAGTACCTTATGCCTTGCGGTTTGGCGACA
>JAFUPT010000077.1 GCA_017481065.1 Clostridia bacterium
CCCAAGGGCTGCGATTTCACTGCCGTCTCTCAACAGGACTTCGATCACGTTGTCTCTCTCATCAATGCCAGACCACGCAAACGCCTTAACTGGCTTTCTCCTCGTGATCTCTTCTCTGTTGCACTTACTTGACAATCTACCTCATGCCCTTAAGCAGGAGTCCAGAGGACAGCGTCCTCTGGCAGGGATTCTTAAGGGACGGAGTCCCTTAAGCGTTCCCCCGGCGTTCCCCCGCATAAATCCCGTCCCCCCTGCGTACACTGTATGCGCAAGGAGGGATGCCAATTGAATCCGTTTCATATGAAGCCCGGCAAGAAGGCCGATCTGATCGTCAACTGGGAGCAGCTGTGGACCAAGCCTTACGACAAGAACGCCGTGGATCCTTACACCCGCACGAGGGTGATTTTGATGAACGGCACGGAGTTTGAGAGCGTATGGTTCGGCCATCAGTTTTCCCGGAACACGGTGGACAATGAGCTTCGCCGCACGGTGGCGCTGATCCGCAGGAGCGAACAGCAGCAGCAGAAGCTGATTGCCCATTTGAAGCCCGGCGATGAGACGCCGCTGGAGCACACCATCGGCTACGAGCAGCTTGCCGTGGATCTTACTGCGCACCTGGCCAAGCGGGTGAGCGATATGGGCGTGAAAAATGCGCTGGATTTCGCGCTTTTGGAGGACTTTGACCACCTTTACCGCTATTCCGATTACCTGGATATGAAGTCCGGCGTGAAGGCGGAGAACCTTGTGGGCCGCTACACTGAAATCATGCCCGGCAGGCCCACGGTTTCCGAGCACCGCCACCCCTACGATGATATCCGCTTCCCCATGACCGGCCGGAATGTGGATGTGATGAACATGCTGGCGGCGAACGTGATCACCGCTGCCGAGCAGCAGACCATGAATTTCTATATGAACCTTTCCGCCACCTATCCCGAGGAGACGGGCCGCAGGCTCTACCAGGAGATCGGCATGATTGAGGAGCAGCATGTTTCCCAGTACGGCAGCCTGCTCAATCCCAACATGACCTGGCTGGAAAACCTGCTGGTGCACCAGTTCACCGAATGCTGGCTCTACTGGAGCTGCTATGAAACCGAGACGGACGCATATGTGAAATCCGTGTGGGAGCGCATGTTCGAAAAGGAATTGATGCACCTGCACATCGCCGAGGGCCTGCTGAGGGAATACGAGGGCAAGGAATGGCAGCATGTGATTCCCAACGCCGAATTCCCCGAGCCGCTCAAGCTGGAGAGCAACATCGAATATGTGCGCCAGATCCTGGGCTCCACCGTGAACAACACCGCCTGCCGGGAGAATTATGTGGATGTTTCCTGCCTGCCCGAAGGCGGCACCTTTGCCGATTACCAGCAGCAGGTGAATGTGCCGCTGGAAAACGTGATGAGCCACGCCGTGATCGAGCAGTATATTGCCCAGAAGGGCCAGGATTATCGCTTCGAAACCGCGCCCCATCCCGTGCCCGAGCTGCGCGACCGCACCGTGGACAACACCCAGGTGGGCCGCATGCCGCAGAAGGTGCTGGAGCGGGTGTGACGGTGGGAGAACGTTTAGGGGGGGCGCTGGGGGCTGCCAGCCCCCAGACCCCTGGCCAAAGGGAATGATTCCCTTTGGAATCCCCTGCAATGCAAATCGCGCCATTCGGCGGCGCGATTTGCAAAATAATATTCAAAAAATCGATCCCGCTCCGGGATCGATTTTTTATGCAGAGGGGTCAAGGGGAAATCATTTCCCCTTGCAGGGGTTTCAGGGGACAGCGTCCCCTGATGTAACCTCCAGCGTTACCCCTCCAACCTCCACCCGCAGTCCCCGTGGTAGATCATGAGCCGGGTCATGCCGCCGTCGATGCAGATGTTTTCGCCGGTGATGACGCCGGCTTTTTCACTGCAGAGGAAGAGGGCCATGTTGGCGATGTCCAAGGGATTGCCCACGCGGCCGGCGGGCTGCTGGGAAGCATCGGGGCCGGAATAGACGGTGTAGGCGGTATCGATCCAGCCGGGGGATATGGAATTGACGCGCACGCGGCCCGCGAGGCTGACGGCGAGGGCATGGGTGAGGGCGGCGATACCGCCCTTGGCAGCGGTGTAGCTCTCGGTCTGGGGCTGGCTCATGCGGTCCCGGGAGGAGGACAGGTTTACGATGGCGGCTCCCGGCGCGAAGTGGGGAGAGAGGAGCTTGGTGAGATAAAAGGGCGCGGCCACGCCCACCTGCAGGGCATAATTGAATTCATCCCAGCTGCATTCATCGATGCCGCGCATGATGGGCAGGGCATTGTTGATCAGGAAATCCACATGGCCGTCAGCGGCGATGACGGTGCGCACGAAATCTTCAAGTACCTCCGGCCTGGAGATATCGCCCACATAATGATCGCCGGGTTGGATATCGATCACCCATACCTTCGCGCCGTTCTTGCGGAATTCTTCGGCGATGCACTTTCCGATGCCCTGGGCGCCGCCGGTGACGATTGCAATTTTGTTTCGGAACATAGAGCGCTTTTCCATCCTTTTGCATGGTATTTTTGCCAATTATAGCATATTTTTCCAGTTCCAAGGCAGTTTTCGGGCGGGGAAAGCACTTTTTGTATGTAAATATTTAGGTTTTTTTGCGGATTATAACAAAAGTTTGCAAAAATATGATATAATAGATACTGACAAAGGAGGGTGCAAAATATGAGGAATCGATGGACGGCGCTGCTGCTGCTCGTCTGCCTGCTTTTCGGCATGCTGGGCATGTGCTCCACTGCTGCGGCGGAGAGCTACGCGGTATACGTTGCATCCAACACCCTGAAGGTTTACCAGAAGGCTTCTTCCTCCTCGAAGCTGCTGGGCACGATGGCCTTCGGTGAAAAAATGACTTGCACCGCCGTGAACGGCAGCTGGGCGCAGGTGAAAAACAGCGATGGCGCCACGGGCTACTGCCGCAAGAGCGGCCTGACTACGGATGATCCCAATACATTGGATGAAGAGGTTTACCTGAACAAATCCGGCGTGAAGGTTTATAAGAAGCCTTCCACCAGCGCGGATGTTATGGCCACGGTGACCGATAATTTCGCCACCACCTATACCGCCGTTGCGGTGACGGAGGACGGCGATTGGATCCGGCTGAAAAACGGCAAGTATTATGGCTACGCCCAGGCAAAATATGTGAGCCCTGTGGCGGATTTGAAGCCCGAGGAGAACGAACCCGAAGAGGAAACCGGGGATGTGGAATTCGGCCAGATGACGGTGTTCATCGGCAGCGATACGCTGAAGGTGTTCAAGAAGGCCAGCAGCTCCTCCAAGCAGCTGGGCACCATGTCCTTTGGCGAGAGCCTGCTGCTGCTGGGCATTGAGGATGAATGGGCCAAGGTGGAAAACGCTGCCGGAACCCAGGGCTATTGCCTCGCCAGCGGACTGGTGGACAACGATCCCAATGTGCTGCCCGTGCAGGCCCATGCCACGGAAAACAAGGTGAAGGTTTACGCCAAGCCCCTCACCAGCGCCAAGGAGCTGGGCAGGCTGAGCGCGGATGAAACCATTGATGTGGTGGCCGTGAACGGCGATAAGAGCTGGGCGCGCGTGCTGTACAACGGCAGCTACGGCTATGTCCAGAGCAAATACCTGGTGCTGGACGATATTCCGGCGGTGGAAGCCCCGGAAGAGGACGAAAGCGAAATTGCGGGCGTGACCGCGTACATATCCGAGCAGACCCTGATGGTATATGAGGAGCCGGATGAAGGTTCCAGGGAGCTGGGCCTGCTGGCCTACGGCGAGAGCACCACGCTGCTGGGCGTGGACGATGGCTGGGCCAAGATCCGCAATGGCGCGGGCACCATCGGCTACTGCCGCTTCGGCGGGCTGGCCGAGGAGAATCCCAACGAATTGGATATTCCCATCTATGCGGCCTATGAAGGCGCGCCGGTTTATGCACGGCCGCTGGACGGCGCGAATGTGGTTGCCGAGCTGGATGGGGGCGCGAAGCTCAAGCTGGTGGCGGCGATCACGGGCACCGTATGGGGCCGCGTGCAGCTGAGCACCGGCGATTACGGCTACATGGATATCAATGATATCAGCTTCCAGGGCGGTTCTGCCGATATTCCCGAGGAAATCGAGCCCGAACCCACGCCCGAGCCCACCCCCGATGTAAGCGACGAACTGGCTACTTCCTCCACCGCGCAGAGGATCATCGCGCTGGCGAAGGAACAGCTGGGCGATCCCTATGTATACGCGGCCTCCGGCCCGGATAAGTTTGACTGCTCTGGCTTCGTGTATTACTGCTTCAAGGAGATTGCGGGCATCAAGCTGACCCGCACCGCTTATGCCCAGGGCTATGATGAAAGCTATACCAAGATTTCCGATTCCGGCGATCTGATTCCCGGCGACCTGGTGTTCTTCAACACCAATTCCGAGGACAGCGATCTTTCCGACCATTCCGGCATTTACATCGGCAGCGGCAAGTTTATCCATGCCAGCTCCGCAGCCGCGAAGGTGATCATCAGCGATCTGAGCAGCGGCTACTACCAGCGCACCTTCAGCTGGGGCCGCCGGGTGCTGTAACAACGCTGCGGGAGGCGGTTGGGGACGCTGCCCCCAAACCCCTGCTCAGGGCGCTGCCCTGAGAACCCGCCAAAGGGACAGTGTCCCTTTGGAAACCCCAGAATAAAAAATCGTGCCGGACAACGGCACGATTTTTTGATATATAGGAGAAACCCAAAACCTTCTCTTTGAGGAGAAGGTGGCGCGCAGCGCCGGAGGGGTTGTATACATCTTGCAAATCGCGCCGCCGTCCGGCGCGATTTGCTGTATTGAGGGTTCCAAGGGGGATCATCCACTTTGGCGTTCTCCCTTGTATAAAAATCCCGAAATCAGCCGACGATAGAGACAGATTTTCCCGAAAAAGGAGGAATTGTCTTGATCCGAAGGCTGATTTTGTTTGTATTGGCGGCGGCGCTGCTGGTGTGCGGCGCGAGTGCCGAGGAAATACCGGGCATTGTGCGGCTGCATGTGGTGGCGGAGGATGACAGCGAGGCTGCCCAGCAGCTCAAGCGGGAGCTGCGGGATGTGTGCCTGCGCTGCGCGGAGGCTTGCATCGGGGATGCGGCGGATGCAGATGCGGCTTACATGCGGCTGGAGGCGCACGCGGGAGACTTCGAAGCGGCCTGCCGGGCGCGGGCCCGGGAGCTGGGCTACGAAGGGGAGGTGCGCGCCGAAACGGGCGTGTTTGCATTCCCGGACAGGCTGTACGGCGATGTGCTGGTGCCCGCGGGGGAATACCGGGCGCTGAGGATCACCATCGGGGAGGGCGGGGGCCACAACTGGTGGTGCGTGCTCTATCCCACGCTGTGCATCGTGAACGAGGAGGACGCGGCCTCCGGAGAGATGGTGTATTATGAAAAAGTGCTCGGCTGGCTGAGGGCCAGGTTTGGAGGTGCGGTATGAAGCGGGTTTTGAGCGGTATCCTGGCATTGATGATGGCTGTGATGCTGGCGCTGCCGGCGCAGGCGGCCACGGTGCTGGAGGTGGGCAGCCGGGGCAGCGATGTGATCAAGGTGCAGAAGCGGCTGATCCAGTATGATTACCTGGACGGCACGGCGGACGGCCGCTACGGCGAGGCCACGAGGAATGCAGTGCGCCTGTTCCAGCGGCGCAACGGCCTGCCGGTGGATGGCAAGGTGGGGCCCAAGACCGCCGCGGCGCTGGGCGTGACCCTGAGCGGCAGCCGGAGCAGCGCTTCGGCGAGCAGCGGCAAGACCTCCTCCACGGGCTATGTCTCCGCAGACCACAGGCTGCTGGCCAAGCTGGTGTATGCCGAGGCACGGGGCGAGACCTACAAGGGCCAGGTGGCGGTGGCCGCCGTGGTGCTGAACCGGGTGCGCAGCTCGTCCTTCCCGAACACGGTGTCCGGCGTGGTGTACCAGAGCGGCGCATTTTCCAGTGTGAGCAATGGTTCGATCAACAATACGCCCGATTCCAGCTGCATCCGCGCGGCGCTGGACGCCATCAATGGCTGGGACCCCACCGGCGGCTGCCTGTATTTCTACAATGCGAAGACGGCCAAGGACAGGTGGATTTTCAGCAGGAGTGTGCAGACGGTGATTGGAAATCACTCTTTTGCAATCTAAGGAGGAGTGGTTATGGAAAATATCAGGAAACGCAATTGGCTGCGCTCCATCTGCGCCATGCTGGCGGCGCTGCTGGTTTCGATGGTGATTTTGAATTTCGCCCGCTCGGAACAGCTGGACATCGCCAACACGCGCCTGCGCGCAACCTACCAGAAGGCATTTTATGAAACCTGCGAGCTGACCGAGGCCATCGCATCCAATTACCGCAAGCTGCTGGTGGCGGCGGACGCGGCACAGATGCAGGTGCTGCTGGGGGAAATCAGCCGGGAAACCCAGGGCGCGGCGGGCAACCTGGCCCTGCTGCCGCTGGGGGAGGAGACGGTTTCCGCCACGATCAAGTTCATCAACCAGGCGGAGGATTTTGCATCCAGCATTTCCCGGAAGCTGGCCACGGGCGGCGAGGTGACGGACGCGGACTATGAAACCATGCTGGCCCTGTCCGACGCCGCCACGCAGTTCAGCCAGGGGCTTGGCGAGCTGCTGGCGCGCTACGAGCGGGGCGAGGTGGTGTTTGACGCCGGGGACTTTGCCGCGACCGGCACGGAATCCCTCTATCCCCTGAGCAGCGAGGAGGGGCAGTATCCGGTTCTGCTCTATGACGGCCCCTTCTCCGACGGCGCGGATGTGGGCAGCTACCAGCTGCTCGCAGGCAGGAAAGAAGTTACCCAGCAGGAGGCCGAGGCGAAGCTGCGCGGCTTTATCCCGGTGGATGAAATTCAGTTTACCGGGGAGAGCAAGCCGGAGGTTCCCTGCTATGAATTCCGGCTCCGCAGCGGCGAATACTGGCTCAACGCCGGGGTGACCAAGCAGGGCGGCGAGGTGCTCTACCTGCTGCCGGAAAACCAGGAGGATGAAATTATCCTCACCGAGGGCAGCCTCTATCCCATCGCGGAGGCCTTCCTGGCGGAAAGGGGCTACGGCGATATGGAGATGAGCTATTCCAGCCGCTACGGCGGCATCCTCACCATCAATTATGCCGCGGTGCAGGATGGCGTGGTGCTCTATCCGGATTTGATCAAGATTCAGCTCTCCATGAAGGATGGCAGCGTGATGGGCATCGATACGAAGAATTACCTGAAAAACCATGTCCAGCGCAGCTTCTCCGCGCCCGCGATCAGCGAGGAGGAGGCCATTTCCAGGGCGGGCTCCCGGCTGCTGCCGCTGTCTGCGCGGCTGTGCGTGATTCCCCAGGACGGCGCGGAATACCTGTGCTACGAAATATCGGCCGCCGACGCCGGCGGGGATTTCCTGGTGTACATCGACGCCATGAACGGCGTGGAGCGGGAGCTGATGCAGGTGATTTCCAAGGAAAACGGAACGCTGGTGATGTAAATGGAGACGACTTATTCACCCACCCGAACCCATCCGCATACCATGCAGCAGACCCTCTATGCGGAGCGTGATCCAGGAATGATAATGCGAGGTGATCTGTTTTCCGCCTGCCTGGATCCGGTGGTCGGATCGGAACAGGGCGGCATTCGCCCGGTGCTGGTGGTGCAAAACGACGTCGGCAACCGGTACAGCCCAACCGTGATTGTGCTCGCCATCACGGGGCAGGTAAATAAAACCAAGCTCCCCACCCATGTGCCCGTGGCTGCCGGGAATACCGGGCTCGCCAAGGACAGCGTGGTACTCGCCGAGCAGATTCGCACGCTGGATAAGCGGCGGCTGCGGGAAAAGATCGGCTCCCTGCGCCCGGAAGTGATGGAGCAGGTGAGCGAGGCGATGCGGGTTTCGCTGGGGTTCGGCGGGAGCTGCTGATGGGAGGGGGAACGCTTAGGGAACACTTTCAGGGGCGCTCCCCCTGGACCCATCAGAAAAAAAGGCACGCGAAAGCGTGCCTTTGAATGTTTTGTCATGTATTGCGTGCCTTATAATTTATTCCTTGCAAATTGCGTCGCTGAACGGTGCGATTTGCTATGTTGAGGGTTCCGAAGGGGAGCATCTCTTTTGATGGGGTTTGGGGCAGCGCCCCGGCGCTCCCCTTACTGAAGGAACTCCCGTATCTCCCCGAGGCGCCGCAGCGCAACCTCGCGGCCATGGTCGTAGCAGGCCTGCAGCTTCGCGGGATCATGCTCGGTGCGGCGCACGGGCAGGGGAAAATCCGGGCGGAGCACGAGG
>JAFUPT010000078.1 GCA_017481065.1 Clostridia bacterium
CCCAAGGGCTGCGATTTCACTGCCGTCTCTCAACAGGACTTCGATCACGTTGTCTCTCTCATCAATGCCAGACCACGCAAACGCCTTAACTGGCTTTCTCCTCGTGATCTCTTCTCTGTTGCACTTACTTGACAATCTACCACTGTCCCTTTGGCAGGGGTTTGGGGACAGCGTCCCCAACGGGCTCCGGGACAGCGTCCCCTGCGCGTTCCCTTACAGCAGACCGTTCATATCCGCCAGGCGACCGAACTTGAGGTCCGGGGTGGTGGTGGATGCTGCGAGCATTTCCTCGGTGGTTTCGCCGGACATGACGAGGATGCTCAGCATGCCGCTTCGCAGGCCGGTTTCGATATCGGTGTAGAGGCGGTCGCCCACCATGGCGAGCTCTTCACACTTGAGGCCGGTGCGGCGGAGCACTGCTTCGACGATGCCGGTGTTGGGCTTGCCCACGATCAGGTCCGGGCGGCGGCCGGTGGAGGCCTCGATGAAGGCCATGATGGCGCCGATATCGGGGATGAAGCCGGTTTCGGTGGGACAATTGAAATCCGGGTGGGTGGCGATGTAGGGAAGGCCTGCGCGCACGAAATCGCACACGGCGGTCATCTTGGCATAATCGAGGGTGGTATCGAAGCCGATGACCACGATTTCCGGGTTTTCCTGGTCCACGGTGATGCCGGCTTCCTCGAAATCTTTTACGAGGAATTCATTGCCGAGCACGAAGGCGCGCTTGCCGGGATAGAGTTCGTTGATCTTTTCGCAGGTGGCTTCGCCGCTGGTCATCACCTTGGAGCGGTCCACGGTGAGGCCCATCTTTTTCAGCTTTTCCACATAGAATGCGGAATTGTGGCTGGAATTATTGGTGAGGAAGAGGAAATCGCGGCCGGTTTCCTGCACCTTTTTGATGAAATCAAGGGAGCCTTCAATCAGCTGGCTGCCGAGGTAGAAGGTGCCGTCCATATCCAGAAGGAAGAGCTTTACATTGTTGAGCCTGTTCATGCGTCCTCTCCAAATTCAATCAGATTTTCGCCCATGCGCTTTACGGATGCGAGGGATTCCACGCAGTAGCCCGCCTCGCGCAGCTTTTTCAGGCCCGGCTGGAAGGCCTTGGTGATCACGATGCCGATGCCGGCCACGGAAGCGCCGGCCTGCTCGATCAGGCGGATCGCGCCGAAGGCGGCCTCGCCGTTGGCCAGGAAATCATCGATGAGCAGAACCTTGTCGCCCGGGGTGATGAACTGGCTCTTGAGGGTGAGCATATAGGAGGAATTCTTGGTGAAGGAGAAAACCTCGGTCTGCAGCGTGCCTTCCTTCAAAATGCTGGAAACGGACTTTTTCATGATGACCAGGGGCAGGTTCATTTCCATGGCGGCCATGGCGGCGGGAGTGATGCCGGATGCTTCGATGGTGATCACGCGGGTGATGCCTGCATCGGCAAAGCGGCGGGCAAATTCCTTGCCCACTTCATGCATCAGGTTTACATCCACCTGGTGGTTCAGGAAGGAATCCACCAGCAGCACATGTTCGTTCAGAGCGCGGCCATGATCCAGTATCTTTTGTTTGAGCAGTTCCATGTCGAGCCAATCCCTTCAAGTTCATTGTTTTTGATTTATACCATTATAGCATAGATCCGGCGAACAATAAACGGGTTTTATGGTTAAAGATTTCGTGTTTTTGGAAAGGGAAGGGGTGGGGGAAACGCTGGGGGCTGTCCGCCCCCAGACCCCTGACCAAAGGGAATGATTCCCTTTGGAAACCCCTGCTATGAAAAACGTGTCCGGAGCGGACACGTTTTTCGGAATGATTAGAATTTCAGCGGCGCATTGCGCCGCTTACAGAGGGGTCCAGGGGAAATCATTTCCCCTGGCGGGGTCTGGGGCGGAGCCCCAGCGTTTTCCCTGAGCGTTCCCCTTGCGCAGAAGCCCATGCCGTGCTATAATTGCCCGGGTGATTTTATGTACGATTATTTGCAGGATTTTGCGCTGTCGAAGCAGATTGCATGTGCAGTGGCGGAGGCAGGCGGGCGGGCCTATTATGTGGGCGGCATCGTGCGGGACGGGCTGATGGGCGTGGAATGCAAGGACATCGATATCGAGGTCTACGGCATCGCGCCCGGCAGGCTGCGGGAAGTGCTGGGCAAGTTGGGCGAGGTGTACGACAGGGGCGCGAGCTTCGGCGTGCTGGGCCTGCGGCATTCGGATATCGATATCGCCATGCCGCGCACGGAGAGCCGCACGGGAGCCAGGCACACGGATTTTGATGTGTGCGTGAATCCCTTCCTCGATCCGAAGGAGGCCAGCCGGCGGCGGGATTTCACGATCAACGCCATGATGCAGGATGTGCTCAGCGGGGAAATACTGGATTTCTACGGCGGGCGGGCGGATTTGGAGAAGCGGGTGATCCGCTGCGTGTGCCCGGAAACCTTTGTGGAGGATGCGCTGCGGGTGTTCCGCGCCTGCCAGTTCGCGGCGCGGCTGGATGCGCAGATCGCGCCGGAGACCCGGGAGCTCTGCCGGGAAATGGATGTGACGGAGCTGAGCCACGAGCGCATCTTTACCGAAACGGAAAAGGCGCTCATCAAGGCGGACAGGCCGTCGGCGTACTTCCGGGAGCTGCGTGAGATGAACCATTTGAAGGAATACTTCCCGGAGCTGGAAGCCACCATCGGCGTGGAGCAGAACCCGAAATTCCACCCCGAGGGGGATGTGTTTGAGCATACGATGCTGGTGACCGATGCGGCGGCGGGGCTGCGGAGCCGGGCGGAATGGCCGCTGGGCTTCATGCTCTCCGCGCTGATGCACGACCTTGGCAAGGTGATCGCCACCGAGACGCAGGAGGACGGCCGCATCACCGCCTATGGCCACGAGGTGCTGGGGCTGGATTTTGTGGAAGGGCAGCTCAGGCGGATTACCAACCATGAGAAGCTGATCGCCTATGTGAAGAATCAGACGGAGCTGCACATGCGGCCGAACATGCTGGCCGGGGCAAATTCCAAGAAGAAAAAGACGCGGCAGCTCTTCGACCTGAGCATTTGTCCGAACGATTTGATCCTGCTGAGCCGGGCGGACGCCAGCGGCAAGCTGGACGAGCCCTACGACGAGGGGAACGAAGCCTGGCTGCGGCAGCGCCTGGAGGACTACCGGGAATGCATAAAGCGGCCCATGGTGACGGGCAGGGATTTGATCGCGGCGGGGCTCAAGCCGGACCAGAATTTTTCCAGGCTGATCCAGCGGGCGCGCATGCTGCATTTTTCCGGCATAGAGAAGAAGAGCGCGCTGAAGCAGGTACTGGCGGAAGCGAAAAATATGCAGGAAAAATGCAAAAATGAGTGAATGCTTGCAGGAAAAATTTTATTTTATAAAGGGGCGGCTTTCCGTGGAAA
Source organism: Clostridia bacterium (assembly GCA_017481065.1). The sequence goes on from JAFUPT010000078.1 coordinate 3,380, forward strand.
AAGCGGGGGAGCCGCCCTATTTCATGTTAAATTTCGCTGA
>JAFUPT010000079.1 GCA_017481065.1 Clostridia bacterium
TCTGCGGAAGGTTCAATCTCCGCTTCGGCTGCGGGCTCGGTATCGGGCTCAGCGGAAGGACCGGCAGGGACCTCTACGGTGGGCTCGGCAGATGCCTCGACCGCAGGTTCCGCGCTGGGTTCCGCAGCGGGCCCGGCAGACACCTCGATAGTGGGTTCTGCGCTGGGTTCGGCAGCGGGTTCCGGGGTGGTTTCCGCCGGAATTTCTGCGGGTTCTTCAATCGCGGGTTCTTCCGCGGCAGGCTCTTCCGCCACGGTTTCTTCCATGATGATTTCTTCCGCAGCGATGGGAAGCTGTTCTTCCGCCCCAGCAGGCATGCTGCCCAGCAGCAGCGCCAGCATCAGCAAAAGCGCAAGGATTCTCTTCATATATTTTACCCCCAATATCCCAAGATATGGAATTCCTGATTTTATTATAGATTTTTTATATAAATTTGTCCATACCATTTACTTGCCGGGCTTGCGGACAATATGTTAAAATAAAAACAATTCAAGCGCCCGGCAGCCCGGATGGGCCCTGCATCGTATAAAGAAGTAAGTACAGAGAAAAGGAGCCGGTATACATGGAAAAATTCCTGAAGGACATGTTTGATTTCCATCGCTACCAACCCAATACCAAGCTGAGCCGCCTGATTGAGGAAACTCGCGACAGATACGGCGCAGTTTCGGATGATGAGCTGGAATTGGTGAATGCAGCCGGGGATATTTACGCGGATGCTGCCCGCAGGCAGGAGGAAAATGAATAGCGACTCGATCAATTGGGATGCGATATTCGCCGAAAACCAATCCCGGATATACCGGTATATATTCAGCAAGATACGCCATCCACAGGATGCGGAAGACCTTTGCCAGCAGGTTTTTCTCAAAACCTATCGCGGCCGGGATGGCTTTGACCCCGCCAAATCCGCGCCGGGCACATGGATTTACAACATCGCCCGCACGGCCGTGATTGATTTTTTTCGCAGCCGGAAGAATTATGGCTCCCTGAATGCCATTGAGGGCGTGGAAAACCTGCTGCGGGACGAGGCAGACAGCCCCGAACTGAAATTGCTCACCAGCGAAAACCAGGATTTGCTTGCCGGCGCGCTTATCCGCCTGGAAGAGCAGGAGCGGGATCTGATCATCCTGCACTACTTCGAGGAAACCTCCCTCACCGAGATCGCCCGGTTGATGGCGCTTCCCTATGGGCGCGTAAAGCGCATGCACGCCCGGGCGCTGGGGCAGCTGAAGCTGATGCTGGCGGAAATCATTTAAACAACCATCGAGGAGAAAAAATTATGAAGGCTTACCGGCGCCAAGTACAATACTACGAAACGGATATGATGGGCATCACCCACCACTCCAATTACATACGCTGGATGGAGGAGGCCCGCATTGATTTCATGGACCAGATGGGCTTTCCCTACAAGAAGATGGAGCAGGAGGGCGTGATTTCCCCGGTGCGGGCGGTGAATTGCTGCTACAAGCAGAGCACACGCTTCGGCGACGGAATCGAAATCATGGTAGCGGTGAAGGAATTCAACGGCGTGGTGCTCACCCTGCGATATGAAATGAAGAATGCGGAGAGCGGCGCTGTGGTTTGCACGGCGGAATCGGAGCATGTGTTCCTCGACAGAAGCATGCGCTTTATCCGAATGAAGCGGGATATGCCGGATTTTTACGCCGCGCTGATGGAATTGGCGGAGGAAAAGAAATAAAGAAAGCCTGCGATGCAATCATCGCGGGCTTTCTTGCGTTTGCGGGGAATTCCGGCGGGCTTATTTATTTGCAAGCCAGTGCATGGCGTTGCGCCAGATCACCCCATATCCTTCCCACTCGGCGAAGGCGGTGGGGCACCAGTGGGGGCCCACATCCGTGGTCCAAACCATGGCGCGTCCATCGCCATAATTCCAGGCTGCGATCAGGGGATCGCCGTTTTCGGTTTCCACGATGGAGGCGGCCTCGGGCTTGATCATGGTCTCCTGGTAGCCCAGCAGCGCCGGCCACTGGCCCTCCACGCCCTTGAGAATGGGATGACCGGCATCCTTGATCACCACGGAAACGCCCTCGGGAGCTTCCACGCGGTCATCGAAGGTATAGATATTCACGGGCAGCACATCCTCGATGGGGGTGCGGAAATACTTGGCCTTGGCCTCGAAGCCCGCGAAGGAGAGGTAGCCGCCGCACATGCAGAGCGCGCCGCCCTCCCTTACCCACTGGCGGATGAGCTTCAAGCGGTTCGGCTGAGTTTTGCCCTCGATGAACACCTTCCTGCTCAGCAGCAGGGTGTTGGAGCCGATATCGCTGAGGATGATTACATCGTATTTTTTCAGGTCTTCAATCTCGGTGGGGAATTCCTCGGCCGCGATGTGGGAGGGCATGAAATGATATTCAATTTCGCCATCCTTTTGAAGCGCCGCCTTGAAATATGCCGCGCCGGTTTCCTCGTGGGTCACGGCGGAGAAGAAATCAAAGCCCTTGTAGTGGGTGGTTGCGGAAGTCCAGGATTCGCCGACCATGAGTACAGAAATCATAGCGTACCTCCAAAATATTGATGCATAAATTATAACCCGGCGGCTGCCGCGCTGTCAACTTGCCAAGGGGCGGGGAAAGTGATAAGATAGAACCAGTATTATGCAAGGAGCTTTCCATGGCAGAAGAGATCAGGATGAAAATCATCGCCCGGATGCGCAGCGATTTTCCCACCAAATTCGGCATACCCCGGCAGAGCGGGCTGGTGCGGGATTTGCTGGGAAGGCTGGTGTTCGAGCCGGAATACCGGGATGAAAATGCGCTGCGGGGCATTGAGCAATTCAGCCATTTGTGGCTGGTGTGGCAGTTTTCCGAGGCCGTGCGGGAGGATTGGTCGCCCACGGTGCGGCCGCCGCGGCTGGGCGGAAACACCCGCATCGGCGTGTTTGCCACCCGCAGCCCCTTCCGGCCGAATCCCATCGGGCTCACCAGCGTGCGGCTGGAGGCGGTGGAGCATGATCCGAAGCTGGGCACGGTGCTGGTTGTTTCCGGCGCAGATCTGATGGATGGCACGCCGATTCTGGATATCAAGCCCTACATTCCCTATGCGGACAGCCATCCCGACGCCAGCGAGGGCTACACGGCCCATACCATTTCGCATGCGCTGCGGGTGGATTTCCCGGAGGAGCTGCTGGCGAAAATCCCGGAAAACAAAAAAAGCGCGCTCACCGGCGTGCTTCAGCAGGACCCGCGGCCTTCCTACCAGGAGGACCCGCGGCGGATATATGGTTTTTCCTTTGCCGGCCGGGAGATACGCTTCCGCGTGGAGGGCGATCTGCTGACCGTAGTGGATGTTGAATGATATAACCCGGCGAAGCGACCTACATTTAGGGGAATGCTTTGGGGAAGCAGAGGGTTATAGGATGGGTTATGAGGATATAGGGGTTGGGGTATCAAATCGCTTCGCCGGAGCGGTCAAGACCGCTATATGAAAACCCTTTGGGGAAGGGCCTCATCCTGTATACAGAGTATATATGTGGAATATCAAGTGAATATAAACTGCCGCAGGAAAAATGTAACGATTCTGTGGCAGCGGCTTATTTCGGTTTGGAGGTACGAATCATGAAAGCATTTTATACGAAAAAGCAACGCATCGGCGTGAGCATGTGCGACGCCACGGGCAGGCTGGGCCTGTCCAACGCCTTCGCCATCTTCCAGGATACCGCATCCGAGCACGCGGAAGTGCTGGGCGTGGGCAACAAGGAAATGCAGGCAAAGGGCGTATTCTGGATCACGGCCCGCACCCGCATTCATTTTTACCAGCGCCCGGAAATGATGCAGGAAGTGGATATCAGCAGTTGGCCGGCAGTGCCCGGCGCCATGCGCTGCGACCGCTACTACCGCATGGAGGCGAACGGCGAAACCCTGCTCGAGGGCCGCACGGAATGGTGCGTGCTGGAAGTGGCCAGCGGCAAGGTAGTGCCCCCGGCCACGATGTTTGGCCCGGACATTGAATACCATGAGGACAGCGCGCTTCCCGCGCCCTACGCCCGCTACCGCCACAATTTCACCGATGATGATATCGCCGTGAGCCACGCCGTGCGGCCCTCGGACATCGATATCGGCCGCCACATGAACAATGTGGCCTATCCCCGGCTGATCCTGGATTCCTTCCCGGTGGCCGAGCTGGAGAAATTGAAGGTAACTGAGATGGAAATCTGGTTCTGCATGCCCTGCTTTGAGGGTGACAGGCTGGATGTGCTGCGCCGGAAGACCGATTACGGCTATGAATTCGGTGTGCGCCGCCCGGATGGCCGCTACGCCGCGCTGGCGCAGATGCGCGTGGAGGAATGACGCCGGGGGGACGCTGGGAAGTTACGTTGGGGGACATCCAGTGTCCACGCCGCTAGTCGCTTCGCTCCCTCCTTTGGAATCCCCTGTAATGGCGCGCAATGGGCGCCAAAGTATTAAACCCTGTCCCGAATGGGACAGGGTTTTTCATGGGATTCTCAAGGGGCAATGACCCTTGAGCAGGGCGCAGGGACAGCGTCCCCTGATCGTCTCCCATCAGACGTCGATATAAGCGTTGTTTACCCAGCCGACGAGGCCGCTGCTGGTTTCGATCTTGGTCCAGTAATTGCCCTCATAGAGCACGGTAACGCGGTTGCCGCCGTAAACCTTGCCGACCACTGCGTAGCTCATGCCGCCGCCCTTGCGCACATTCACGGTGTTGCCGGTGATATAGCCGGTATCATAGGAAGAGCCGGAGGTGGTGGGAGCAACATAGCGGGTGGAAACATAGAGGCTGCTCACATAGCCCTGGGAGCCGTTGGCATCCTTTACGAGATAGAAGCGGCCATTTTCGCCCAGCACGGTGAGCTTGGTGCCCTTGGAGAAGGTGCCCATGGAAGCGGTTTCGGTGGAAGCACCTGCGCGGAAGCGAACGCTGCCGGTGGTGTAAACGGTGAACCAATCCTCAGAATCATAGTAATCGGTGCCGGATGCATAATCATCGCCTGCGCCATCGATATAGAGATTCTTGATGTAGCCGATGCGGCCATCCTCGGTTTCTACCTTGGACCATACGCTGCCATAGCGCAGCACATCGATGTAATCGCCATCATGCACGGTGCCATTGGTGGAATAATCCTTGCCGGGGCCCTTGCGGACGAACAGGGAGCCATCGGTATAGGCCAGGGTTACGGTTTCTGCGCATGCCACTGCGGGAACCAGCAGGGCGACCAGCAGCAGGACAGTCAGGATGGAAGTGAGCTTTTTCATTTTTGTACCCTCCAGATAACTTTTTATTTTTCCCGGGGATTTCGCATTCCCAACAGGTTGGTTATCTCTTAGACTAAATATATCGAAAAATGTTCCCAACATCAACCACCTTTTTCAATTTTTCCCGGAGATATTTTTTGACATTTTCTTCTAACCCGGTCACAGCTTGTTCACATTGGCTTTTCCAGGCAGAGGATGCTGCCCTTGGGGGTATTCGTCATGCCCGCAAGCACATTGCATTTGGCGATCAGCATGAACCAGATATTGCCGCGATCGCAGCAGTGCAGGCCCTCGTAATTGCCCATGCCCTTGGCGATGATCACATCTGCGGCATAGAAATCCTGCTTGAAGGAATCGCTGCAGCGGCAGAGCATGGTGGTGAGCAGGCTATCGCCGTTATCCACCACCTCGGCAACCTGCTCCATTTGAACGGCCTCGGCGTCCTCGCGGGTCACGTCGTTCACGGTTGCCGCGCCGCGCACGCCGTATTTCACGCTGAGCTGGGGATAGAGCTCCTTCAATACCTCGATCAGCAGCCTGTCGAGGGCGATCTCGCCGCAGTTATCGCCCAGCACCAGCAGGGTCTTGGCCTGCCTGAGCGCGGCGTCCAAAGAGGCGCAGTGGTCGATATAGAGGCCCTCGCGATCCACATCCTGCACCTTGGCAAAGGCTTTTTCGAGGGTGACGTCCAGACCCAGGGCGGCGAGATCGATCAGATTGCCCGCGATGGCGCAGCGCACCGCCGCGCGCAGGGGATCATCGCTGCTGTGCACATGCTTCCTGAGCTCCGGCAGCAGGGAATACATCTCCCGGTCGAAGAAGAGCCGGGTTTCGCGGTAGGGATCGGCAATGCCGATGCCATCGCACACCATGCGGTAAATTTCTTCAATCTGGATGCAGTTGTTGCGGTTTACATCGTTATCCGCCAACAGCCGAAGCGCCTGCTGCATCAGCTCGCGGCGCTTGGGTTCGGGGGTTCCGGCCACTTCCGTGGTATTGATCACCTGGTTCAGCGCGCAATGGATGCAATCCAGGTGGATCAGGTCGATGGGGGCTTGGATGTTGTCTTTCTTCATATTATCTCTCCATTGCGGCCTTCACCGCATCATAGATAGAGGCCCGCGCGCCGGCCTTCTCCATGGCTTCCACGCCGCGGATGGTGCTGCCCGCGGGGGAACACACGCCATCCTTGATCGCGCCGGGATGCATGCCGGTTTCCAGCTGCATTTTTCCGGTTCCAGCGAGGGTGGCGCTGGCGAGGCGGTATGCGGTGGCGCGGGGCAGGCCATATTTCACGCCCGCATCGGCCAATGCTTCGATGATCAGCGCGCAGAACGCCGGGCCGCAGCCGGAAACCGTGCCGCCGATGCCCATCAGCTGGCTGGGGAGCTCCACAACCTCGCCGAGGGCTTCGAAGGCGGAGATGATTTCGCCGCGCTCCCCGGCAGATAGGGAATTGGCCTGTTCAAACAGCAGCACGCCCGCGTTTACCATGGCCGGGGTATTGGGCATGATGAACTGCACCCGGGTGCTTTCATCCACCAGCGCGGTGAGCCGGGCAAAATCATAGCCCAGCGCCACAGAGAGCAGGGCCTTGCCCTTGAGTTCTTCCTTAATTTCCGCCAGCACGCCCTCGATCACATAGGGCTTTACCGCGATGAGCACGGTATCCACGCTGCCGAGCAATTCCTGCACGCTTTTGCAGGCATGGATGCCGGTTTCGGATGCATATGCGCGCAGCTTTTCCCAATTGGGAGCATAGCCATAGATATTTTCCGCCGCCACTGCGCCGCTCTTTACAAAGCCGGATGCGATGGCCCGGCCCATATTGCCGAGGCCGATGAAGCCGATTTTTTTCATATCAAAATTCCTCCCAATTGCCATTCTTACCGCTGCGCAGGTTCATATCTCCCCTCCGGGAGCTGCGCATGCAGCGCAGGATATTCGGCCAGTCGTTCTTCTGCACAATTTCCCGGGCATGCTCCTCGGAAAAGCCGCCCATCATCTTCCGCTGCACGATGCGCTCCAGCTGGCTGGGGTCGCCGGCGGCGAGGAAGATGGAATAATCGCACTGCAATTTATTCCACGGCGCTTCATTGAGGAGCAGCCAGTTGCCCTCCACGATCAGGATATCCTCCGTGATTTCCACGGCCTGTTCCACGGGATTATGGATGCGGCGGTCGTAGACGGGCCACTTCTGACCGGGCTCATTCAATTTATCCAGCAGCGCGGCCAGCTTGGGCACATCATAGGTCTCGGGCGCGCCCTTGATCTTTGCCAGGGGGATGGCTGCGCCGTCTTTTTCGATAAAATGGGTATCGAGGTATTCCTGGTAATGATGGAAACCATCGATGCCCATGCACTGCACCGGCGTGAGCCCCGGAACCTCCCGGGACAGCAGTTCGAGGTAGCAGCAGAGGGTGCTCTTCCCCGCTGCCGGCGGCGCGCCGAAAAAAACCGCGATGCGCCGCTGCTTTTCTTTCTGCAGCGCTGTGAGCTTCCTCAGCAGCGGAATAAAGATGTTCTCCCGGTCTTTCCCGGAAAACTCCGCCTCGATTTCCAGCCCGTTTACCCTGAAATTGTATCTTTCCTTCATATTTCCAACTCCTGTGAAGGAATATTTCGATTCCGGAGCGGGGAAATCCTGCCTCGCAGCGGAATTTCGGGGGAGAGGATGAGGAGACGCCAAAGGGCGCTGCCCTTTGGAAACCCGCCAGGGACTCTGTCCCTGCACCCTGCCAGGGGAAATGATTTCCCCTGGACCCCTCTGAATGCGGCGCAATGCGCCGCAGAAATAATTTCCTGAAAAACGCGCCGCCGAATGGCGCGTTTTTCATTACAGGGGTTTCCAAAGGGACACTGTCCCTTTGGTCAGGGGCCTGGGGGCGGACAGCCCCCAGCGTTCCCCCCAGCGCCGCCTTCTCCTTTCAACACGAACATAACCCAAAAATGCTGAAAAAATCTTCGTGAAATGGTATGATATCGAAAATGCAGAATTGGACTATATCGAAAGGGGCGATTTACCAATGGCACATTATATCAGCGAACCTTCCCGCACTTTCAGCGAATATCTCCTGATTCCCGGCTACACTTCCGAGGAATGCATCCCCAGCAACGTGAGCCTGCGAACCCCTCTGGTGAAATTCAAGAAGGGCGAGGAGAGCGCAATCAGCCTGAATATCCCTCTTGTATCCGCAATCATGCAGTCCGTTTCCAACGATACCATGGCGATTGCCCTGGCCCGCGAAGGCGGCATGAGCTTCATCTACGGCTCCCAGAGCATCGAGAGCGAGGCGGCGATGGTCGCCCGCGTAAAGAGCTACAAATCCGGCTTCGTGGTGAGCGACGCCAACCTGCGCCCGGACATGACCCTTGCCGATGTGCTGGATCTGAAGGAGCGCCTGGGCCATTCCACGATGGCGGTTACCGAGGACGGCAGCGCCAACGGAAAGCTGCTGGGCGTGGTCACCAGCCGCGATTACCGCGTATCCCGCATGGACACCAGCGAGCTGGTTTCCTCCTTCATGACTCCCCTTGAGAAGCTGGTTACCGCGCCCGCTTCCACCACCCTGAAGGAAGCCAACGATATCATCTGGGACCACAAGCTCAATTCCCTGCCCATTGTGGATGCCGAAGGCAAGCTGATGTACTTCGTATTCCGCAAGGACTATGACCAGCACAAGGAAAATCCCCTGGAGCTGCTGGACAAGAAAAAGAGCTACCTGGTGGGCGCGGGCATCAACACCAAGGACTATGAGCAGCGCGTTCCCGCGCTGATCGAGGCCGGCGCGGATGTGCTGTGCATCGATTCCTCCGAGGGCTACACCTGCTGGCAGGCCAAGACCATCCGCTTCATCCGTGAAAAGTACGGCGACAGCGTGAAGGTGGGCGCGGGCAACGTAGTGGACCGCGAGGGCTTTCTCTTCCTCGCCGAGCAGGGCGCGGATTTCATCAAGGTGGGCATCGGCGGCGGTTCCATCTGCATCACCCGCGAAACCAAGGGCATCGGCCGCGGCCAGGCCAGCGCGCTGATCGAGGTTGCAGCCGCCCGCGATGAATACTTCGAAAAGACCGGCGTCTATGTGCCGATCTGCTCCGACGGCGGCATTGTGCACGATTACCACATGACCCTGGCATTGGCCATGGGCGCGGATTTCATTATGCTGGGCCGCTACTTCGCCCGTTTCGATGAATCCCCCACCCAGAAGCTGATGATCAACGGCTCCTATGTGAAGGAATACTGGGGCGAGGGCAGCAACCGCGCCCGTAACTGGCAGAGATACGATCTGGGCGGCAAGACCAAGCTGAACTTCGAGGAAGGCGTGGATTCCTATGTAACCTACGCCGGCCCGCTGCACGATAATGTGGCCAAGAGCCTCTACAAGGTAAAGAGCACCATGTGTAATGTGGGCGTGACCAACATTCCGGATCTGCAGCGCGATGCGAAGCTGACGCTGGTATCCTCCGTTTCCATTGTGGAGGGCGGCTACCACGATGTTACCCTGCGCGCAACCAACAACAGCAACCACTGATGCTTGAAAACCAAATCCAACCCTTCAAGGCTGGATTTGGTTTTTTTACAGAAAGGAACAGAATATGTTTGATATCGAAATCCTGAGAAGCAAGAAAGGCTTCATCTGCGATATGGACGGCGTGATCTATCGCGGCAACCAGCTGCTGCCCGGCGTGAAGGAATTTGTGGAATGGATGGAGCGGGAGGATAAGAAATTCCTCTTCCTCACCAATTCCTCCGAACGCAGCCCCAAGGAGCTGCAGCAGAAGCTGGGCCGCATGGGCCTGGATGTGGGCGAGGAGCATTTTTATACCAGCGCGCTTGCCACCGCGCAGTTTATCTCCCGCCAATCGCCGAATTGCACCGCATACGTCATCGGCGCGCCGGGACTTTTGAACGCACTCTACGACTGCGGCATCACCATGAATGATGTGGACCCGGATTATGTGATCGTGGGCGAAACCGCCAGCTACAATTATGAAGTGATTTCCAAGGCTGTGCGGCTGGTGATGAACGGCGCGCGGCTGATTGCCACCAATTCCGATCTCACCGGGCCCGTGGAATCCGGCATCGCCCCGGCCTGCCGCGCGCTGGTCGCCCCCATTGAGCTGGCCACCGGCAAGAAGGCCTATTTCATGGGCAAGCCCAACCCGCTGATGATGCGCACCGGCGTAAAGCTGCTCGGCGTGCACGGCAGCGAGGCCGCCATGATCGGCGACCGCATGGATACCGATATCATCTCCGGCCTGGAATCCGGCCTGGATACCGTGCTGGTGCTCTCCGGCTGCACCGCGCTGGAGGATGTGGACCTCTACCCCTACCGCCCGACTTACATCCTCAGCGGCGTAGGTGAAATTCCGGGATAACGGGGGAATGCTGGGGCGCTGCCCCAGACCCCGCCAAAGGGAATGATTCCCTTTGGAAACCCCTGCAATGAAAAACGCGCCATTCGGCGGCGCGTTTTTCAAAAAAATCAAAGGCACGCAATGCGTGCCTTTTTCTGCCGGGTCCAGGGGGCGGCTCCGCCCCAGCGTAACCCTCCGTCTCTTACTCCGCCTCCGGCATGGGCGTTACTTCCAGAACCGTGCCTTCAATCTTTTCGCGGGTGATCATGGCCTCCACGGCGGCGGTGAGTCCACCGGCGCTGCCGAGGTAATCGGCATAGCTGAACCATTCGCCATCGATGGAATAGGTTTTATCCAGCAGCAAATCGCGGAGGAATTCATCACGCTCGTTGCTGTGGTAGATGTGCACGCGGGTACCGTTGGGGCAATTCTTGGCGATCCATTTCGCGTCCTCGGGGCGCAGGCGGATGCAGCCGTGGGAGGCGGGCTCGCCCAGCTGGGCGGCGGCTTCCTGATCGAGGGTATCATAATCGTTATCGTGGTAGGGCAGGGAATGGAAGAGATAGGCATCGATGATGCGGGTGACATACTGCACATAGCAATCGTACTTCGGGATGGCATACCACTCCGTGCGCTCGGCATTGTTGCGCTGGTTCAGCTTGAAATGGCCGGTGGGCGTGCAATCGTTCGCGCCGGTAGAGCAGATCATCTGCCGCACGATGCCCGCCTCGCTGCGCACATCGTTGTGATACACCGTTACAATCTGGTTGGTGATATCCACCTCGATAAAATAGGTATCCTCCGCTGCGGCGCAGCAGTTCACCAGCACAAGCGCCAGCACCGCCGCAAGGATGCGCTTTATCTTTCGTATCATGCTTCTCTCCCATATTATACTTTAGAAAAGTATATCATGGAAAATGTTGTACTGTCAACACGGGGGTAGGGCGGACGGGGGAACAGTTGGGGACGCTGTCCCCAAACCCCTGCCAGGGGAAATGATTTCCCCTGGACCCCTCTGTATGAAAAAACGACCTCGGAGCGAGGTCGTTTTTTGAATAATAATTCTGCGATGCGCAGCATCGCTTGTGCCGGGGTCAAGGGGGGAGGCTCTCCCCCCTTGCGGGTTTTTAAAGGGCAGCGCCCTTTGGTCGGGGTTTTAGAGGAAGGAGTCCCCTAAGCGTTCTCCCCTCACTTCTTCCCCATCAGCTCTTCCAGCTTCTTCTGCATTTCCTCGGCCTTGGACATGGATGCAGCCTTCTGCGCCTGCACCTGCTCGCCGAGCTGATCGAAAAGTTCATTTTTCACATTCATGCCGGGCGCATCGGGAACGAACAGATCGCCGATCTTCTCCGCGCCGTCCTTCACGGCCTCAACGGCGCCGGTCACGCCATCCTTCACCTTTTCCACAACAGGCGCAGCCTTTTCCCTGATATCCTCAATCACGGGCGCGGCCTTCTCCTTGAGGTCGGCAACGGCAGTTTCCACCTTGTCCTTCACATCTTCCACCACGGGCGCGGCCTTTTCCACGGCTTTATCGATGGCTTCGCGGGCTTCATTCAGAAAATCATTCACTGCGAACCCTCCCTATATCAAATTTATTGGAAATATTGTATCATTTGAGATAAATTTTGACAAGTACAGATTTGCTTTAACATTGATCAGCGATAATTTGTTCAGTGAAAAAATTGGAGGAGCTTATGAATTTTGAACTTCTGCATCCGGCGGACCAGATCGTGATGACGATGAACCGCATCTATGCCGGCGGGATGACCACCACATCCGGCGGCAACCTTTCCGTGCGCGACCAGGAGGGCAACATCTGGATCACCCCGGCCAGCATCGATAAGGGCAGCCTGACCCGCGCGGACATTATGCAGGTGAAGCCGGACGGCACGGTGATCGGCCCCCACCGCCCCTCGGTGGAGCTGCCGGTGCACCGCAATATTTACCAGCTGCGCCCGGATATCAATGCCATTGTGCATGCGCATCCCGCCAGCATGGTGGCCTTCAGCCTGGTGCGCCATACCCCCGATATGCAGCTTCTGCCCAGCGTATACCACATCTGCGGCGAGATCGGCATGGTGGGCTACAACTTTCCCGGCAGCCCCGGCCTGCAGCGGGATCTGGCGGCGGCCTACGCCGCCGGCTGCAGCACCGCGCTGATGGATAACCACGGCGTGATCTGCGGCGCTGCTGACCTGCAGAGGGCCTACATGATGTTTGAAACCGTGACCAACTTCGGCAGGACGGAAATCCTCGCCCGGAAGCTGGGCGAGCCCCGCAGCCTGTCCCTCGAGGAGATCGCGCTGGACAGCGAAACCATGCCCGAACTGGGCGTGCTCGACCCGGAAGCGCCCTCCAACGAGGAATGCGCCGCCCGCCGGGATATGGCCGCGTTCATCCGCCGCGCCTGCGACCAGAAGCTCTTTACCGCCGCGTTCGGCACCTTCTCCATGCGCCTGCCGGACAATTCCCTGCTGATCACCCCCCACGGCATGGACCGCCGCTATCTGGAAGCGGAAGACCTGGTGCGGGTGAAGGATGGCAAGTGCGAGGCCGGGAAGCTCCCCAGCAGGTCTGTGCTGCTGCATGAGAAAATTTATGCCAAAAATCCCGAGCTGAACTGCGTGATCATCGCCCAGCCGGTGAACACCATGGCCTTTGCCGTGACCGGCGCGGAATTCAACACCTACTTCGTGCCGGAGACCTATGTTTCCCTGCGGAACGTCGCCCGCCTGCCCTACGCCGCCTGCAACCGCGATATTGAGGCCACCGCCGCCGCGATCTCCGCCAAGACGCCCGTGCTGATCGTGGATAACCAGTGCGCCATCGTGGCCGGCACCAACCTGCTCAGCGCCTTTGACCATCTGGAAGTGCTGGAATTCACCGCCGACGCCGTGATTTCCGCGAAGGACCTGGGCGAGATCGTGCTCATCACGAAGGATGAAATGCAGGAGCTGGTGGATGCCTTCGGACTGTAACCAAGGGGCGCTGCCCCGGACCCCGCCAGGGGAAATGATTTCCCCTGGACCCCTCCGTATGCAATGCTTCGCATCGCCGGGAATAATTGATGAATATGTAGGGGCGATCCTATGTGATCGCCCGAAACAAGAAATATAGATTCAACGGGCGCACACACAGGTGCGCCCCTACAATTCATTCCATTAAAAAGATCGACCCATTCTGGGTCGATCTTTTATTCTGGGGTTTCCAAAGGGACACTGTCCCTTTGGCAGGGATTCTTAAGGGACAGCGTCCCTTAAGAATCTCTCCTCCCCTCCCACGTCACATCAGGCTCAGCATCCTCTGGTATGCGGCCTCCCATTCGGGGGTATGGTTGGGGGTATATTCGTTTACATCCTCGCTGTTGCGCACCACGCGGCGCAGATCATCGATATCCTTCACGGCGCCGAGGGCCATGGCCTGGGAGAGCAGGTTGCCGATGGCAGCGCCTTCCACGGGGCCGGTGATCACGGGGCGATCGAGGGAATCGGCGGCCATCTGGTTGAGCAGCTTATTCTGGATGCCGCCGCCCACGATATTCAGGGTATCGATGCGCTTGCCCTTGATTTCCTCAAGGCGCTCAAGGGCCCAGCGATATTTCAGGGCGAGGGATTCATAGATACAGCGGGCAACCTGGCCCACGGTGGTGGGAACCGGCTGGCCGGTGCGCTCGCAGTAGGCCTGAATCTTCTTTTCCATGTTGCCGCCGGCGAAGAACTCGCCGTAATCCGGGTCGATCACGGAGCGGAAGGGCTCGGCCTTCTGGGCTTCGATCACAATATCATTCCAGGAATAATTCTTGCCTTCCTTGATCCACTGGCGGCGGCATTCCTGGATGAGCCACAGGCCCATGATGTTCTTCAGCGGGCGGAAGCCGCGCTGGATGGTACCCTCATTGGAGAAATTGGAATCGCGCACCTCGGGAGTGAGGATGGGCTGATCCACTTCCACGCCGAAGAGGGACCAGGTGCCGCTGGAGCAGAAGGCGAAGCTGCCGCTGCCGGGAATGGCTGCCACGGCGGAGGCGGTATCATGGGTGCCAACTGCGGCGAAGGCGGCGGCATTGATGCCCAGCTCCTCGCAGAGCTCGGGACGCAGGTGGCCGCGCACGGTGCTGGCATAATCGATGGGCGCGAATATCTTCTCCGGCAGGCCCAGCTCGCGGATGGTCTCCCAATCCCAATCCATGGTGGAGGGATTGAAGAGCATGGAGGTGGTTGCCTCGGTATATTCATTGTTCTTCTCGCCGGTGAGGAAATAGCCCAGCAGGTCCGGCATGAAGAGCAGGGTTTCGGCATTTTCCAGCGCCACATCGCCCTCTGCCTTGCGGCGGTAGAGCTGGTAGATGGTGTTGAAATTCATGGTGGCGATGCCGGTGCGGTCAAAGAGGGTATGGTGGGGCACGATTTCCCAAACGCGGTTCATATCCTCATCCACGGCGAGGCGATAGGAGCGGGGATTGCCCAGCAGGTGGCCATTCTTATCCAGCAGGCCATAGTCCACGCCCCAGGTATCGATGCCGCAGCAATCCAGATCGCCGTAGCCGCCATTTTTGAAGGCCAGCAGGCCCTGCTTGAGCTGATTATAGAGATAGGGCAGATCCCAGTAATATACGCCGTTCATCTCCACATAATTGTTTTCGAAGCGGTGCAGCTCCTTCATTTCCAGCTTATCGCCGTCAAACTGGCCCAGGATGGCGCGGCCATTGCTGGCGCCGAGGTCAAATGCGAGAAGGTTGAGCTTCTTCATGGTATTTCCTCCATTAGCGCTTGGACAGCACTTCTGCCTCGTACTGCTTCACCTGCTTCAGCCAATCCATGCCCACGGGCATGCCGTTCTTCATGCAGTAATAATCCCAGATTGCGCCGGCGGGCATGCTCTTGCGCTCCTCCAGCATCGCGAGGCGGGTGGTGTAATCGCCCTCGGTTTCGGCCTTCTGCATGGCCTTGTAATCTGCCAGGCAGGCGTTCAGCAGGGCCTTGCGGGCATTGCGCATGCCGATTGCCCAGCAGGCGATGCGGTTGATGGAAGCATCGAAGTAATCCAGGCCGATGAAGGTGCGATCCTGATAATCATTGAAGATGATTTCATCCATGATCTTCTGCAGTTCATCATCCAGGGCAACTACATGGTCGCTGTCCCAGCGGACGGGGCGGGATACATGCAGGATGGTGGAATCCACAAAGTTGAGCACGGCGCTCATCTTGGCGGAGATCACCTCGGTGGGATGGAAGTGGCCGGCGTCCAGGGTGTAGCACAGGCCGTTCTTGATGGCGTAGCCCATGGAGAATTCATGGCTGGCCACGGTGAAGGATTCCACGCCGATGCCGAAGAGCTTAGATTCCAGGCCGCAGGGAACATCCTTCTGGCTGATGCTCTTATCTGCAAAGATTTCATCCAGGGAAGCGGTCATGCGCTCGCGGAAGGCGCGGCTGCCAACGATGGTATCCTTCATGCCATCGGGCATCCAATAGTTGATGGCGCAGGGTTGGCCCAGTTGCTTGGCAAATTCATTGCCGATTTCGCGGCAGCGCTTGCCATGCTCGATCCAGAACTTGCGCACATCATCCTTGGGGCTGGACAGGGAGAGATCGCCATCCATCATGGGATGGGCGAAGTAGGTGGGGTTGAAATCCAGGCCCACGCCCTTCTCCTTGGCCCAATCCACCCAGTTCTGGAACTCGGCGATGGTATATGCATCGCGGTCGATCTTCTTGCCGTTCTTTTCGGCATAGGAAGCATGCAGGTTCAGCTTGGTGGCGCCGGGAATCATGGTGCGGGCGAAATCGATATCTGCGCGCAGCTCCTCGGCATTGCGGGCGCGGCCGGGATAGTTGCCGGTGGTCTGGATACCGCCGGTGAGGCTATCGGAACCATCGAAGCCGATAACATCGTCGCCCTGCCAGCAGTGCATGGAAACGGGGATGGCGTCTGCCTTGGCGATGGCTGCTTCTACATCGATGCCAGCAGCGGCATAAACTTCCTTGGCATATTCAAAACCCGAAAGGATCAGTTTCTCGTTCATGTAAATTCCTCCGTAGCATAATTTGTTGATTCTATTATATGATTTTTACTTTACGCCGTCAATGTACAAAAACCAGCTTGGCAAGATAACGTAATTTCTTCCCAATCCTGCGTAAAAAGCCTTGGTTTTCGGGAACAGCGCCCTGCCCAAGATAAAGGAGCTTTATTCCTTATTCCCCGCCTCCAGCAGCTTCATCTTATACTGCTTGGGCGTGGTGCCCTTGTACTTGCGGAACTGCTTGATAAAGGCGCTGGAATCGGCAAAGCCGCAGTGCACGGCCACCTCGGCAACATTCATATCGGCGTTTACGAGGAAGTGGGCGGCGCACTCGATACGGTAGTAATTCAGGTAATCAATGGGCGAGCGATGCACGATTGCCCGGAAGTAGCGGCAGAAATACTTCGGGGAGAAGCCGGTGAGCCGGGCGAGGGTATCGAGAGAGATGTGCTGGCCGTAGTGCTGCTCGATGTATTCAAGCGCCGGCTTCAATTGCTCGGCCTTCTGCCATGTGCGCTCGGAAACGGTGTGCAGCTGGGCGGTATTGATATTCTGCAATTGGCCGCTCAGGAAATGGGCCACCGCCGCCAGCATGCGCAGCTCGCGGCCCTGGAAGCCGGCCCTTGCCAGGGAGAACAATTCCTCCACCGTCGCGGCAAAGATGGGATCGGCCAAGATTGCACTATTTTTCAAATAAAAATTATTGCGCAGCAGCGGGCGCAGGCCGGTGCGGCAGGATTCCACATTGGGCATCAGCGCCTGCGGATCAAAAACGATGCATTCATACACGCATTTCTCCGGCTCGCCGCCATGAATCACGCCGCCGCTGATGGTCATCAGGTCTCCCGCGCCCATTTCAATCTCGCCTTCATCCAGGTAGATGCGTATGCTGCCCCGGTGTACGCGGATGATTTCCATCTCCTTATGCCAATGCATGGGCATGCGGTAGCGGGGATAATCCTCGTCCACAAAGTAATGCGCCAGCGGAAAATCGCCGGTGCGATGCTGAATTTGCTCATGATAATCCAGATAATGCATGGAAGATACCTCCTGAGCTTATGGTGAAGATATTACCACTTTCCGTGATTATACCACAATACACATGTGAAAATCAATGTTATATTGTGATTAAATCGAGATACTAGGTTTAACCTTAGTGCGAATATAATTTAGGAGGAAAACATAATGGCAAAGAACAGACTCATCGGCGATTATCCGGTAATCGGCATTCGCCCGACCATCGATGGCCGCCGCGGACCCCTGAAGGTTCGTGAAAGCCTGGAAGAGCAGACCATGGGCATGGCCCAGGCCGCCAAGAAGCTCTTCGAAGAAAACCTGTGCTATTCCAACGGCGAGCCCGTGAAGGTTATCATTGCTGACACCACCATCGGCCGCGTAGCCGAAGCTGCTGCCTGCGAAGACAAGTTCCGCAAGAACAACGTTGCCATCACCCTCACCGTTACCCCCTGCTGGTGCTACGGCTCCGAAACCATGGATATGGACCGCAACACCATCAAGGGCGTATGGGGCCTGAACGCCACCGAGCGTCCCGGCGCCGTATACCTGGCTTCCGTTCTGGCATCCCACGCTCAGAAGGGCCTGCCGGCCTTCGGCATCTATGGCCACGATGTGCAGGATGCTGATGACGGCACCATCACCCCCGACGTTGAAGAAAAGCTGCTCCGCTTCGCCCGCGCCGCAGTTGCAGTTGCCACCATGCGCGGCAAGAGCTACCTGCAGATCGGTTCCGCCTGCATGGGCATCGGCGGCTCCATCATCGACAGCAAGTTCATCGAGGAATACCTGGGCATGCGCGTTGAATCCGTGGATGAGGTTGAAGTGATCCGCCGCATGAGCGAAGGCATCTATGATGAGGCCGAATACCAGAAGGCCCTGGCATGGACCAAGCAGTATGCAATCGAAGGCTTCGACAAGAACCCCGATTGGATGCAGCGCGACCGCGCCCGCAAGGACCAGGATTGGGAGTTCGTGGTAAAGATGATGTGCATCATCAAGGACCTGATGAACGGCAATCCCAACCTGCCGGAAGGCCGCGAAGAGGAAATGGTTGGCCACAACGCCATCGCAGCCGGCTTCCAGGGCCAGCGCCAGTGGACCGACTTCTATCCCAACTGCGACTTCCCCGAGGCTATGCTGAACACTTCCTTCGACTGGAACGGCGCTCGCGAGCCCTACATCCTGGCCACTGAGAACGACGTGCTCAACGGCCTGGGCATGCTCTTCATGAAGCTGCTCACCAACCGCGCCCAGATGTTCGCCGATGTGCGCACCTACTGGAGCCCCGAGGCAGTGAAGCGCGTGACCGGTTACGATATGGAAGGCAAGGCTGCTGAGAACGGCGGCATCATCCACCTGATCAACTCCGGCGCATGCTGCCTCGACGCCAACGGCCAGGCCAAGGACGAGAACGGCAACCGCCTGATGAAGAAGTGGTGGGAAGTTACCGAAGAGGACCAGAAGGCCATCATGGCAAACACCACCTGGAACTATGCAGACGCCGGCTACTTCCGCGGCGGCGGATATTCCAGCCGCTTCGTGACCGATTGCGAAATGCCCGCCACCATGATCCGCCTGAACCTGGTGGATGGCCTTGGCCCGGTGCTACAGATCGCCGAAGGCTGGACCGTTGAGCTGCCCGAAGAGGTTACCGATACCCTGTGGAAGCGCACCGACTACACCTGGCCCTGCACCTGGTTCGCACCCCGCTGCGACGGCAAGGAAGGCTCCGCTTTCAAGACCGCTTACGATGTAATGAACAACTGGGGCGCCAACCACGGCGCAATCAGCTATGGCCACATCGGCGCTGATATCATCACCATGTGCTCCATGCTGCGCATCCCGGTTTGCATGCACAACGTGCCCGCAGAGAAGATCTTCCGTCCCGCCGCTTGGAATGCATTCGGCATGGACAAGGAAGGCGCC
This sequence comes from Clostridia bacterium, assembly GCA_017481065.1. The sequence continues at coordinate 19,558 of JAFUPT010000079.1, forward strand.
GATTATCGCGCCTGCGCAAACTACGGCCCGTTCTACAAGAAGTAAGGAATGTGGTCAGGGGCTCTCCCCTGAAACCACGCCAAGGGGAATGATTCCCCCTTGGAACCCTATGCAAAAGAAAACCTGTCCGCCTGGACAGGTTTTCTTCATTTTTGAAAAGCGCATACACCAAAGTCAAAAAGCCTGTTCCAATGGAACGGGCTTTTTTTCGAGGGTATCGGGGAAAATCATACCCCTGGCAGGGGTGTGGGGGGAGCATCCCCAAAAGAAAAACCCCGGATTGCTTTCGCAATCCGGAGTTGCTACCGCTCAATTAAGCAGTGTAAACGCCACCGCCAACAACGGCGATTTCGGTCTCACCAAGGGTGAGGGTCATGCCGGTAACCACGTCAGTGATTTCCATCTCGATGCCGTCTTCGGCAACGATGGCTTCTGCGCTGGCGATATCGGCGGTCATGTCAACCTTTACCTGGCAGCCGGCAACGCCTTCAGCGTTCACAGCATTGGGATCCAGGGTGACGATGTAGCCGGTCATGGTGGCCGGGAAAGCAGCCTTGATCTCGTCGATCAGCTCGCCTTCGAGGCTGATGAAGGGAACATCGATGTCGGTCTCGCCAACAACGAAGCAAATCTCTTCAATGCCTTCTGCCTTCAGCTCTTCGATCAGGGCCAGGGACAGGTGCAGCTCGCGGAGCTGATAGGTGCCGTCCTCAGCGGGCTTAGCGATGATGCACAGGTGCTTGCCTTCTGCATCCAGCTCGGCAGTGTAGGGCTTCTCAACGTCGTCCAGATCGGTCACGATGCTGCCATAGGGATTCAGTGCAACGTCAGCTGCAACTGCGTTCTCTACAACAACGTCGGTGTAATCGGTGCGGAAGTACTCGTCGCAGCCGGCGTTCACGCAAGCATACTCGGTGTAGCCACGCTTGGAGGCGGTGGGCTCCACAACACGCTTGTACCAGTCATGGCCGGTAGCTGCAACGATAGCCTGAGCCTTGAGCTCTACGCCGCAAACGCCGCAAACAGCGCCTTCGGCAAGGCCGGTCTCAGTGCAGGTGGGAGCAACAGCGGGAACAACCTTGGAGGTGTGGCCCTTTGCAGGAGCGGAAACATAGGGAGCTTCCTCATAGGTGCAAACGGAGCAAACCTTCTTGGACATTTCGGGGTTCACGCAATCAGCAGCAGACACCAGTTCAACAACGATGGTGTGATCGATGGGAGCGCCTTCGGTCCAAGTGTCCAGGATGGTGTCGCACTTGTCGCAGTACTCGTACATAACCTTTGCGGAGGTGCAGGTGGCCTCAGACTTCACGCCAACATTGTGGTTGTGGTTCAGGGCAGTGCCTTCGGTCCAGGTGTCGATAACGGTCTTGCAGCGAGAGCAGGTCTCGGTGTAGGTCTTGGCGTTCAGGCAGGTTGCTTCCTTCACGGATACAACATGATCGTGGCCCAGAGCAGAACCAGAAGTGACGGTCTTGGAATAGTCACAGGTGGTGCAATACTCGCGGACAACAGCTGCTGCGGTGCAGGTAGCGCCAGAGATGGTTTCGGTCTTGATGTTGTGGCCGGATACGGAACCACGGGATTCGGTCTTGGTCTGCTGGCAACGGCTGCAGGTCAGCTGGTAAACAGCTGCGGCCTGGCAAGTTGCATCAGAAACCTTCTTTTCGCTGCCCCAATCGTGGCCGAGCTCGGAACCGCTCTTCCAGGAATCAGTGAAGCCGCAGATGGTACAAGATTCGGTTACAACCGCAGGAGAAGTGCAGGTAGCGCCAGTAGTGGTGACGACCATGTTATGCGCACATTCTTCGGCAACTGCGAAGCCACATACCATCAGAAGCACAGCGATGAAGACGATCAGAACTTTCTTCATTGTGTTCCTCCTAATTATTACCATTCACAAAGAGGTGGGCGCTACGCAGCACACCCGGAGAACCGGAAACTGCGCAGCGCCCGAATTACAATTATGCTACTGCTTGTAGATAATTCTACTGTTCGTAGATTATGCTACCTTGATGTAGGAATTGTGGATGTAGCCAGTGCCTTCGGCAGTAACTACGGGGTAGAAGCCGTTCACCAGCTCACCAGTGATGGTGATCTCGGTGGTCTGGGGCAGTACAACTACCAGCTTGCCCAGCAGCTCAGCGGATTCGCGGAGAACTGCGCAGCGGAGCAGGGAGCCGTTCAGCTTAGCAACGGGAGTAGACTCCTTGCCTTCTTCCCATTCGCCGCAAACTTCGCACTTGGAGCCAGCGGTGTAGCCAGCTTCGGTAGCAGTGGGAGCCTTTGCAGGAACTTCCACATACTTGTGACCAGCAGCGGGAACCTCAACGGGTGCTACAACGTACTCGTTGCATACCAGGCACTTGGTGCCAGCGGTGTAGCCAACCTCGGTGCAGGTAGGTGCAACAGCGGGGATTTCCACCTTAGTATGAGCGGGGATCACGCCACCCTGCTGGATGACAGTGCCGCAGGTGGTGCATTCGATGTGGCCGAGTTCGCCAGCTTCGGTGCAGGTAGCTTCCTTGGAAGCGTTCACAACGAGGCCGGTGTGCTTGCCGACGAGAGTCGGCACATTATTAACAAGAGTGTAAGTGGTGCAGCCCTTGTAGCCGCCGAAGGTGCCGTCGTTCCAAACGATGTCCATCTCACCACAAACCAGACAGAGCTTGTAAGCGATGCTGTCGGTAATGATGTAGCTGGACCAGCTGTGATCGGGAGTGATGTACTGCATGGTCTTGGTAATATCGCAAACCTTGCACTTTACATCAGCATAGCCAGGATTGCCGCAGTTGACAACCTTGTTGGCGTAGGTGCCGGTGATCTCCCAAGCGTGAGCATTAGCAACTACAGTACCTTCAACCTTGATGTTCTGCTTGCAGATGGAGCAGTAGTAGACCTTGTAGGACTTCTCAAGGCAGTTGCCCTTGAATTCCAGATCCTCCAGCTCTTCCCAGTTAGCATGCTTGTAAGCTTCCTGATACTTGGGTTCGCCCTCCAGAATCTTGGTGATGGCAACCTTGCCGCAGCCGCGCAGGCAGGTGGTCTCGTAGTGAGCATCCTTTTCGCAGGTAGCAGCTACGAATACCTTGTCGCCCCACTTGTGGTCCAGAGCGGTTTCGCCGGTCTTAACGAACTTGGTCTTATAGGAGCATACAGAGCAGTAGGTCAGCAGGCCAGCAGTCTCTTCACAGGAAGCAGCAACTTCCTTGGTTACCAGGGTGTGGCCCAGTGCCTTGGTGGTCTTGGTGCCGGTTGCGCCGCATACAGAGCACTTCACATTGTCAATGCCGGTGTTGGTGCAGGTAGCAGCAACCTTGGTGTCAACAACTTCCATCTTATGCTCAGCGGGGATCGGGATGATGCGGTTGTCTGCGTCGCAGTATTCGCAGGAAGCGATGGCAGCGCCGTTAACGGTGCAGGTTGCTTCACGAACTACCAGATCGATGACGTTCTTGTGGTTGTACTCGTCGTAGGGTTCAACCTTGGTCTCGGAATAGCCGCAGCCTTCCTCGGTGCAGACGAACTTGGTGTAGCCGTTGGTGTGGCAGGTAGCTGCGATATGGTCAGCCTTGTTGGCGGACTTCTTCAGGCCCTTCCAGTAGGTTACGCCATCATTCTTGTAGTCGCCATCATATTCGCCATCATTGTCGTCGTCAACGAAGTTGTGGTTCAGGGGAGTGAGAGCGCCCTTGGACAGAACTTCATTGCAGCGTACGCAGGAGTAGGTCTCGTAGCCGGCTACGTAGCAGGTGGGCTCGGTAGCGGTGCGCACGATGTCGTGGCCCAGAGCTGCGGAGTCAGTGCGGTTCACGATTTCAACGCCGCAAACGGTGCAGGTGCTGCGCAGGCCGCCGGCCAGGGTGCAGGTAGCGGGACGTACGGTAGCAGTGCCGGGAATGTGATCGCCAGCGGGCAGTACCTGAACGATGTTCTTAACTTCCTTCGTATCAGGAGTCTCAACGATCATGCCGGTTGCTTCATTTACAGAGTAGATGGTGGTGTCAACTTCCATCCTACCCTGAAGGATACCATTGGTGGCGTCGGTGATGTATTCATAGCCTGCAACGTCTACATGTTCGTCATCAGCGCCGCAAACCAGGCACTCCCAAACAACATAGCCGATCTCGGTGCAGTCCTTGGATGCATGGGTGATCTTGCCATAGGCATGCTTGCCGGTTGCGTCGATCACATCATACTCGTGGTTGACAGTGCCGCAATCCAGGCAGACCTTCTGGCCAACGCCAGCCTTGCCGCAGGTAGCAGCTACAACAACCTGCAGTTCCTTGCTCCAGTTGTGGGCAGCGTGAACGGTTTCAGCAGTTGCCTTCTTGGTGCCGCAAGCGGTGCAGCCGTAGAAGCCGAGGCCATCTTCGGTGCAGGTTTCTTCAACGAGGTACTCAACAACGCCCCAGTTCTTATGGGAGCCGCCGTCCTTGGTAGCCTTGTCGGTCCAGGGCTTCGAAACCTTGGTGCCAACAGCCTTGGTGTAAACCTTTTCGCAAACGGTGCACTTGTATGCCTGATACTCAGGATCAACGCAGTTTGCAGCAGTGTTCAGCTTGGAAGCCTCATCGCGCTGCTCGTCCAGATGCTGTGCGCCAACTTCAGCGGTGTAAGCGTCTTCAGCAACATAGTCGCACTTCACGCAAGCGCCTACTACGAAGTAGCCGTCAGCGGTGCAGGTGACGGGAGTTACCCACTTGAACTCCTTCATGTAGTTAGCGGAGTACTGTGCTACATCGAAGGTAGTCTTGCTCATGGTGTGGCCATCAGTTGCTACGGGGATATCGACGTAGTCGTAGGTACCATCCGCATAGCCCTTGTAGGATACTTCATTGCAGCGGGAGCAGACGTACTTGGCAACATGGTTGTAGCCGCAGATCTTTGCAGAACCGGCGTTCTTCCAATTGTGGCCCAGTGCGGGATACTCTTCGGTGCCGTCAGCCTTGGTGATGGTCTTGTAGCCATCGCTGTCGTAATCAGCATTCTTCTCGCCGCATACGGAGCACAGCTGGATGTAACGGCCAGGCAGCTCGCAGTCAGCGGGAGCATAAACCTTGATCCATTCCCAACCGGTTGCAGCCTTGGTCAGTGCGGGGATGGTTTCGAACCAAGTCTCCTTGCCGCAGCGGGAGCAGGTCATCCAGCCCTGGCCTTCAGCGTGGCAGGTGGGAGCCTTGTAGGTCTTGGAGGTTACCTTGTAGTCATGTGCCTTATCAGCGTCGGTAGCTTCGATGGTCCAGAGGATGTTCTTGCCCTTCAGCTCGCCAACGTTGGCTGCAGTGTGCATGGAGGATTCATGTACATGATCGCCCATGTCCGCGCAGATGCAGGTGCCGGCATCTTCAGCGGTGTGCTTTGCAACAGTCTTGCAAACCTTGCAGACTACCTGAGCAGAACCGTCCTTTTCGCCGCAGACAGCGGGAGTGACGACGTTGCCGTAGGTCCACTCGTGCTCAACCTTGTTGCAGATGGTGCAATCAGCGTTAGTGATCTTGCGATAGTTCTGGCCGCAGGTTTCGCAAGAAGTCTCCCAATAGCCCTGAGTCAGGCAGGTTGCGGGGGTGTACTTCAGGATTACGTGATCGTTATAAACGATCTTGTAATCATTGCCTTCAAGGGTGGACATTGCATACCAAGTGTGCAGGTCAGCATCGGTCATGGTAGCAACGGACTCGGGGAGAACTTCGTTGGTATGGGTCAGCTTGTTCAGTTCAACATACTTGCCCTCTTCGAGGATGTTGCCAGCAGCATCCAGCTTGGCGCCGCAGTTCGGCACGGTGCAGGTGTAGTAGGCCTTGCCCTTTGCGAAGCAGGTAGCAGCTTCTACAACCTTGTAGTCATCAGATACAACGTGGGTGCCAGGGGTGGAAACCTTTGCGCCTTCAGCGTTCAGGTACCAGGGGCCATCGGTCCAGGTCACTTCATCGCAGCCCAGGTTTTCGCAAGCCTTCTTGGTGCCGCCAGGAGTGGTGCAGGTAGGTGCAACAGTCTTGGCTGCGCCGTAGTGATGCTTGTCATAGGGCAGCTTGGTGAGCTTTTCGGGAGCGGTTTCAACACCACAGGTGGTGCCATTAGCATTCTTGTTGGTGCACTTCTTAACGCTGTACATGTCCTTCATGCAGTCAGCGCCCACATCGGTGAATACACCATCGATAACGTTGCCGTAAACTACCTTGGAGTAGTTATGAGCAAGCTTGGAGTTCTTGATTTCCTCATGCTTCACTTCGCCGCAGCCTGCTACGGTGCAAACGAAATGGGAGTAAGCATTCTGGGTGCAGTCGGCTACGTGGCATCCATCAGCGCAACCTTCAACAACGCCAACTTCCTTCCATGCGTGAGCAGTGGAGGTGGGGATTTCTACATAACTCTTGAAGCCGCAAGCGGTGCAGGTCACGTACTTCTTGCCGGGAACCTTGCAGGTAGCAGCCTGTTCGATAACCTCGGTAGCAGCGATGTGATTCTTGTTTTCGATGACCTTGCGCTCTTCGACGACAACGCCGCAGATGCCGCACTTCAGGCCGTCGGTCATGCCGTTGCGGCCGTAATTGCCATCGCTATCAGCGACATCAGCGCAGGAAATTGCATAGCCGGGGATCAGCTCGTATGCAGATGCGGGATGGGTGCAGCCGGTCATGCTTCCCGGAGCAGGAACATTGCAGCCGGAGCATGCGATGGTCTCGCCATCAGCCTGCAGGACGAAATCGGGAGCGTGCTCTGCAACTTTGTCGAAGCAGAACTTGCACTTCTGGATATGCATTCCGTTTTCAGCATACCATGCATAGGTGCACTCCCAAGAGGTGCCGTAACCAACGCCGCACTCCTGAACCTGACACTTGTAGGTGTGCCAGCCGGACTTGGGTTCGGTTACCACGAACTGGGTGCCATCCTCAAGCCATCCATTTACACCATTAGGATCGGTGTGAGCGGTAGTCTTGGTGCCAGTTACATCCTCGCCGCAGTAGGAGCACTTCGCATCTGCGTAGCAGGTAGCAGCTGCGCCCTTGGTGGTTTCAGCGGAAACGGTTCCATTGTAAGCGTGCAATTCTGCGCTGCCGGTCTTCTGAACGTCGCATGCAGCAATGTTAAGGCCGCTCACGTTCTCAGTGAAAGTAGTAGCTTCGCATTCCACCTGCACATTGTTGCAGCCAGCAGTGTAAGGAGTATTGGCATCAACCGCGTGCCAAGCCAATGCAGTCTGACTGCCAGTATAATATTCACAGCCCTCTACCGTGCAGTAGATAACATGGTAGGTTCCGCTACCATTATCTACCCATTCGCCGGGGGTGTGAGCAGCCATCAGGCTGGCATCAGTAGTTGTACCCTGGCAGTTAGCCTGGGTGCACTTACCAGTGCAGTCATAGGTATGGCCATAGGTACCGCCACCAGTCAGCCAAGTGGTGCCATCATAAGTCCAATAATTATCCTCTTCAGCACACCACCAGTAGTGGCCCTTTTCTTCCGTGCCAACAAAGGTACCTTTGGTGTGCTGATGAGTTTCTGCTACAGGAGCTACCGGATTCTCAGCAAATGCCGGCACCATGGACAGAACCATGGAGAGAACCAGAATCAAAGCAAAAAGCTTTTTCATAGTCTTTCTTTCATCCTTTCTTTCAAATCATTGTCCTTTATAATAGGAAAAAACTTTTCCAAAGGGACATGTAACCCAGGTTTTTGAGATAGATTGTTTATCGCCGGAACCAAGCCACCCTCCTTTCACCTTAGTTTCCCCCGGTCTCGGCAACCGGGAGGCACATGTATTGCGCGGGATAAATCAGGCGTTCGCGCCTCATCGTTCGCCGCAAGGAGTGCGGCAAAATAGGGTCTCCGGCGACACCGACCTACCTATATCCCGATACAACAGTATTCTACCACGAAATCCCATCTACGTCAATTGGTATCTGCAAAAATTATGAGATATAATTTTGAATTCACAACAAAGTCTAATTTCGGGGCGAATTTTGCCCAAGTCTCATTTTTGCGGCGCTTTTGACACAGTTTTCAAAATACATTATAATAGGTAGAAACTCGGACATTTTGGCAGGATTGCCCTTGCAAATTGTGGCGGAAAAAGACCAAAGTCTGCTTTCTATACCTGTTTTTTACAGATACAAACCAAAGTCTGTGGAATAATATATGACGGATGTGTGACAATTAACACGGTTTCATGGAATAAGTGCGTAGATTCAGGGCACAAATTCGACTGTTAAAAGACGAAACATTTATCGGTTTTTGGGGCTATGTAGGGACATTATGGGAGAGCGGTCAACGGGACGCTGGGAGGACGGCTAGGGGGCACTGCCCCCTAGGACCCTCGGCCAAAGGGACGCTGTCCCTGCACCCTGCCAAGGGGAATGATTCCCCTTGGAACCCTCTGAAAACAAATCGCGCCGGACGGCGGCGCGATTTGGGGAAAAGGGTAAGGGGCGTTGGGGAACGCCGGGAAGACGGCTAGGGGGGCGCTGGGGAACGGCTAGGGGGCGCTGCCCCCTAGGACCCTCGGCCAAAGGGACGCTGTCCCTTTGGAAACCCTGGCAGGGACTCTGTCCCTGCACCCAGCCAAGGGGAA
>JAFUPT010000003.1 GCA_017481065.1 Clostridia bacterium
CGTATATCGTGCTGATGAAGCTGACGCCACCCATTCTCCGGTGTTCCACCAGATGGAGGGCCTGGTCATCGATGAAAACATCACAATGGGCGACCTGAAGGGCACCCTGGATGAGTTTGCCCGCCAGATGTACGGCGAGGGCATCTCCACCCGCTTCCGCCCCAGCTTCTTCCCCTTCACCGAGCCGTCTGCCGAGGTGGACCTCACCTGTGCGAACTGCCACGGCAAGGGCTGCCGCATGTGCAAGGGCACCGGTTGGATCGAGGTTCTGGGCGCAGGCATGGTGAACCCCCATGTTCTGGAGATGTGCGGCATCGATTCCAAGAAGTATTCCGGTTTCGCATTCGGCATGGGCGTGGAGCGCATCGCGCTGCTCAAGCACAATATTCCGAACCTGCGCTACCTGTATGAAAACGACCTGCGCTTCCTGACGCAGTATCGATAAGGGAGGTATAAGAGTATGAAAGTACCGATGAAATGGCTGAAGGAATATGTGGAAATTCCGATGAACGCCGAAGAATATGCCTCCAAAATGATCATGACCGGCACCGCCGTTGAGGGCGTGGACAAGACCGGCGAGCAGTTTGACAAGGTTGTGGTGGGCCATGTGGTATCCTGCGTGGATCATCCCAATTCCGATCATCTGCACATCTGCATGGTGGATGTGGGCGGCGAGGAGCCGATCCAGATCGTATGCGGCGCTCCGAACGTGCATGCGGGCATGAATGTGGCGGCAGCCCTCGACGGCGCGCACCTGCCCGGCGGCGTGAAGATCAAGAAGGGCAAGATGCGCGGCGAGGTTTCCAACGGCATGCTGTGCTCCGGCCCTGAACTGGATGTGCCCGCTGGACTGTATCCCCACATCGGCGACGAGGGCATCATCGAAATCTTTGAGGATGTGAAGCCCGGCACGGATGTGAAGGAAGTATTCGGCCTGGGCGACGACATTGTGGACTTTGAAATCCTGGCAAATCGCCCGGACTGCCTCTCCGTATGGGGCCTTGCCCGTGAGAGCTCCGCAGTTCTCGGCGAGCACTTCGTGATGCCGGAAATTTCTGTGGAAGCCAAGGGCGAGGGCAAATTCGAGGACTACGCCACCGTGGAAGTGCTCGATACCGAAACCTGCCCGCGCTACTGCGCACGGGTGATCGCCAACGTAAAGATCGGCCCGAGCCCGAAGTGGATGCGCGAATACCTGTACGGCGCAGGCGTGCGCCCCATCAACAATATCGTTGATATCACCAACTATGTGATGCTGGAAACCGGCCATCCCATGCATGCTTTCGATCTCTCCCGCGTGAAGGACCAGCACATCATCGTGCGCCGCGCCTATGAAGGCGAAAAGCTGACCACCCTGGACGGCAAGGAGCATACCCTCGATGAGAGCATGCTGGTGATCGCGGACAAGGAAAACGCCACCGGCCTGGCGGGCATCATGGGCGGCGAGGAATCCGAAATAGAGAACGACACCGCCTCCGTGCTCTTCGAGTGCGCGGCCTTCGAGCGCAGCAACAACCGCGTGACCGCCCGCAAGCTGGGCGTGCGCACCGAGGCTTCCGGCCGCTTTGAGAAGGGCGTCTGCCCGGCGACCGCCCTCGAGGCCCTCGAGCGCGCCTGCATGCTGGTGGAAATGCTGGAATGCGGCGATGTGGTGCCCGGCGTGTACGACAGTTACCCCAATCCCAAGGAGGGCAAGACCATCGAGGCGAGCGTTTCCCGCATCTGCCGCCTGAACGGCGTGGAGGTGCCCGGCGAGACGATGGAGGATATCCTGAACGGCCTCTACATCGATACCGAGCTCTGCGGTGATACCCTCACCTGCGAGATTCCGGCCTTCCGCCAGGATATGGATACCGAGGCCGACATCGCTGAGGAAGTGCTGCGCATGTACGGCTACGACCACATTCCCTCCACCCTGATGAACGCCGTGACCATGGCGGGCCACCGCAACGAAACCATGGCCTTCAACGACCGCGTGAAGGCGGCGCTGGTGGGCCAGGGCATGTATGAAATTCTGAACTATTCCTTCATCAGCCCCAAGTGGATCGAAAACCTGGGCCTTGAAGAGGGCGACGCCCGCAGGAACGTGGTTGCCCTGCGCAATCCGCTGGGCGAGGATACTTCCGTTATGCGCACCAGCATGGTTCCCTCCATGCTCTTTACCGTGGCAAACAATGTAAACCGCGGTAACGCATCCGGCCGCCTGTTTGAGCTCTCCAAAACCTTCACTCCCGCCGCCAACGAGGGCGAGCTGCCCACCGAGCACAACACCCTGTGCATCGGCATGTTCGGCGAGGGCGCGGATTTCTACGCCGTGAAGAACGCGGCCATGTGGCTGATGCAGGTGTTCGGCGTTACTCCCGAAATCGCCGCCGGCGGAGATGGCTACTACCATCCCGGCCGCAAGGCGATCCTGTCCGCCGGCGAAGTGAAGCTGGCGACCATCGGCGAGATCCATCCCGATGTTGCCGAGAAGTTTGATATCGAATGCCGCGTATATGTGGCCGAGATCGACCTCGGTGCGCTCAAGCCCCTGGAGCCCGCGCTCTACGGTGTGAAGCCCCTGCCCAAGTTCCCGGCAGTTACCCGCGATATCGCCCTCGTGATGGACGAAGCGGTGGGCGTCGGCACCGTGCTGGAAACCATCAAAAAGTCCGGCGGCAAGAACATCGAGAGCGTGAAGCTGTTTGACATCTATCGTGGCGAAAAGCTGGGCGAGAACAAGAAGTCCGTGGCCTATGCCCTGAGCTTCCGCGCGCCCGACCGCACCCTCACCGATGAGGAAATCGCCGGCGCGATGAAGAAGATTCTCAAGGCCGCCAGTGAGGACTTCGGCGCTGAGCTGAGATAAACGGGAGATACGTTTCCGGGGCACTGCCCCGGCCCCCGGCAGGGACGCTGTCCCTGCACCCTGCCATGGGGAATGATTCCCCTTGGAACCCTCAGTAAAGGGAATTATATAATTTGGGAAGTTTTACTTCCTGATGACGAAATCCAGCCCGTAACGAATGGGCTGGATTTCTGCGTTTGGATGCTGTAAAACGCCGAAAAACCAAAATGTTCGTTTGCGTTGCTTGCAGCAACACAGAAATTTCTATAAAATAGGGCTGCAAAGAGCGAAAAGGATGTGATTCCGGGTGCTGAGTGAAAATATCAAATCTATCCGCAAGTCAAAAGGGCTTACGCAGGAGGAACTTGCTGTCCGGCTGCATGTGGTGCGGCAGACTGTCTCCAAGTGGGAAAAGGGGCGGTCGGTTCCGGATTCTGAAATGCTGATCTCCCTGTCGGAAGTGCTCGAAACACCTGTGAGCGCCATGATAGGAGAAGTGGTTCTTCCTCCTGAAAGGGATGAGATGGGAGCGCTTTCTGAAAAACTAGAGAGAATAAACCTGTATCTGGCGCAAAGAAAGGCATCGCGCAGACGAACGCTGCATTGGGGGTTTATTGCGCTGGGAGTGGTGGTGCTGGTGGTTTTCATGCTGCTGGTTCTGCTGGACAGTCCATATTTGCTCTGGGATTACAGCGATCCTGAGACCGCCGTCGTCGGGGTTGTGATTCATGCGTTTGAATGGTTGTTTGTCCGGCTAGCGCCGTTTATTCTTCTAGGAGCGGCTGTCGGAACGATGCTGACGAGACGGAAAACGCTGTAAATTCGCGCCAATCCAGCCCGGCAGGAATGGGCTGGATTTCTGCGTTTTGCTGTGATAAAATATAAACAGATAAATAGGAATTTGATAAAGAAGGAGCCGCTATGGATAAAAAGACTATGGGTACTGTTATTGCCGCCTCAAAGCAATGGTGGCTAAAAATCAATACAAAGCCTGTAAGAATGCATGTTTTGGATGGTGCAATATTTCCCTACATAATTAAAGTCAAATACACAGTAGACGGCAAGGAATACATCAAGCGAAAGTGGATCAGCGCAGGAAACCCTGTCCCCAATGCAGGAAGTTCTGTAACAGTTGTCTATTCCGAGTATAAGCCTTCAAAAGCAAAGATATTGTAATTATCAAATCTCGATTTGTCTTTCAGACGGTATCTTTATTAGGAAACAAACAACATGAAATACGACAACTGTTATACGGGTATTTTCCTCTCCCGTCCCAACCGCTTCATTGCCATCGTGGAAATCGATGGGAAGGAAGAACGGGTGCATGTGAAGAACACCGGCAGGTGCAGGGAGCTGCTGGAGCCGGGAAACACCGTTTATCTGGAAAAGAGCGGAAATCCGGAGAGGAAGACCGCATATGATCTGATTGCGGTGGAGAAGAAGGTTCCCGGCGGGACGCGGCTGGTGAACATGGATTCCATGGCCCCGAATCTGGCGGCGAAGGAATGGCTGGAAAGCGGCGGGGCAGGGGAGATCGAAAAGCTGCGCGCCGAGGTGAAAATCGGCGATTCCCGCTTTGATTTTGCCGGGGAGCAGGATGGGAGAAGGGTGATCATCGAGGTGAAGGGCTGCACGCTGGAGGAAAACGGCGTGGCCAGCTTCCCGGATGCGCCCACGGAGCGCGGCGTGAAGCATGTGCGCGGTCTTGCAGAACTTGCAAAGCAGGGCTGCCGCTGCATCGTGCTGATCGTGATCCAGATGAAGGGCGTGCATGAATTCCGGCCCAACTGGCGCACCCAGCCGGAGTTCGGCGCGGCGCTGGTCGAAGCGGAAAATGCCGGGGTGGAGATCATCGCCATGGATTGCGCCGTGCGGCCCGGAATTGTGGAAATTGATGCGCCCGTGCCCGTGATTTTGCAGCAATTCAAAAATAATATTGACGAAAGTGCACAAATATGATATAATAAGGTATGGGTCTTGACGGGCCCATGCCATATCATATTGTGTGCAAAGGGGTCGTCAGGAGACTGGCGATCTATATTTTTGCGTGCATCGGCGCATCCGGCGCCGTTGCCGCCATGCTTAAAGGAGAATGAAAATGAGAACCAACGTAGTCATCATCGGCGCTGGTCCGGCCGGCATCTTTACCGCACTTGAAATGATCCGCAAGGGCAGCGATAAGAAGATCATCATCTGCGAAAAGGGCGCGGCCATCGAAAACCGCCGCTGCCCGAAGTCCAAGACCAAGCAGTGCGTGAATTGCAAGCCCTATTGCCATATCACCACCGGCTTCTCCGGCGCGGGCGCATTCTCCGACGGTAAGCTGAGCCTGTCCTACGAGGTTGGCGGCGACCTGCCCACCCTCATCGGCGAGGACAAGGCCCAGGAAACCATCAACTACACCGATTCCATCTACCTCGAGTTCGGCGCGGATACCCACATCGAGGGCATCGGCAACACCGAGGAAGTGAAGCAGATTCGTTCCCGCGCGATCCAGGCCGGCCTCAAGCTGGTGGATTGCCCCATCCGCCATCTCGGCACCGAGAAGGCACAGGATATCTACTATGCCATCGAGCAGTACCTGTTGAACCACGGCGTGGAGATCATCTTCGGCTGCGAATGCCAGGATCTGATCCTCGAGGACGGCGTGTGCAAGGGCGTTCAGGTGATCGTGAAGGGCGAGGAGAAGGAAATCTTCGCCGACCGCACTGTTGTGGCCACCGGCCGCCGCGGCGCGGACTGGCTGGAGCGCATCTGCGCCGAGCACAACATCGCCCACCAGCCCGGCACCGTGGATATCGGCGTGCGCGTGGAATGCCGCAACGAAATCATGGAAAAGGTAAACGAGGTGCTCTACGAATCCAAGCTGATCGGCTATCCCAAGCCCTTCAAGAACAAGGTGCGCACCTTCTGCCAGAATCCCGGCGGCTTCGTGAGCCAGGAAAACTATGATAATAACCTCGCCGTTGTAAACGGCCATTCCTACAAGGACCTCAAGTCCAACAATACCAACCTGTCCATCCTCTGCAGCCACAATTTCTCCGTGCCCTTCAACCAGCCCATTGCCTATGCACAGAAGGTTGGCGAGCTGACCAACATGCTGGGCGCGGGCCACATCCTGGTGCAGCGTTTCGGCGATATCCTGGATGGCAAGCGCACCTGGGCCAAGGAGCTGGCGCAGTCCAACGTGCGGCCCACCCTGCCGGACGCCGTCGCGGGCGATATCACCGCCGCCATGCCCTACCGCGCCATGACCAACATCATCAATTTCATCCAGGCCATGGACCATGTGGTGCCGGGCTTTGCGAGCTACGAAACCCTGCTCTATTCCCCGGAGCTGAAATTCTATTCCAACCGCGTGAAGATGGATGAAAACTTCACCACCTCCATCAAGGGCCTGCACTGCCTGGGCGATTCCAGCGGCTGGACCCGCGGCCTTATGATGGCCAGCGTGATGGGCGTGCTGATGGGCCGCCAGATCGCGGAAGAGGAAGAGTAAGTTCGCGCGAACGGATATAACTTCCCTGCAAACGCAGAGCTTACCATTTCCCCCTCCCGGATTCTCCCGGGAGGGGGGTTTTTATGCCCTTTCCCGGCGAAAATTCCCCTCTTATAAAGAAAAATTATCACTTTCTGCAAAAACCACTGGAAAACTGCACCGACCTGCGCTATAATAAAATCACCAGATTATTGGAAAAGGATGTGTTACCCATGATCGATATGAGCAAGTGGCAGCAGATTGCCAAGGAAAAGATAAACGAGCGCCCCGCCACCAAGGGCCGCCTGGCAGGCAAGATCGCCATCGTGACCGGCGCAGCCCAGGGCTTTGGCAAGGGCATTGCTGAAGAGCTCTATGCAGAGGGCGCCATCGTCGGCATCGCCGATATGAACCTGGCGGGCGCGGAAGCCCTGGCAGCCGAGCTGGGCGAGTATGCCTTCGCACTGGCCGTGAACGTGACCGATGAAGAATCCGTGGCCAAGATGGTGCAGGAAACCGTCGAAAAGTGGGGCGGCCTGGATCTGTTCGTATCCAACGCGGGCGTTGCCAAGGCGGGCAACCTGATCGAGCTGGAAAAGAGCACCTTTGATTTCGTGACCAACGTAAACTACACCGGTTACTTCCTCTGCGCCAAGTATGCAGCCGCCATCATGGAGGCCCAGCACGAGGCAGCCCCGGAGAAGTACTTCGATATCGTGACCATCAATTCCAAGTCCGGCCTGGAAGGCAGCAAGAACAACTACGCCTACGCCGGCTCCAAGTTCGGCGGCATCGGCCTGACCCAGTCCTTCGCCCTGGAGCTCTGCCCCTACAACATCAAGGTGAACGCCATCTGCCCCGGCAACTACCTGGACGGCCCCCTGTGGTCTGATCCGGAGCGCGGCCTGTTTGTGCAGTACCTGAACGCGGGCAAGGTGCCCGGCGCAAAGACCGTTGAGGATGTGCGCAAGTTCTACATGTCCAAGGTTCCGATGAACCGCGGCTGCTTCCCGAAGGATGTTGCCAAGGCCATCATGTACTGCGTGGAGCAGGACTATGAGACCGGCCAGGCCATCCCCGTAACCGGCGGCCAGGTAATGCTGAAGTAATGCTTCGCATTGTGGAGGGGGAGTATCTCCCCCTCCACTGCCACCCCCTTCGGATTTTGCTTGAGCGTGAACGCTCCGGCCGCAAAATCCGCAAGGAGG
Organism: Clostridia bacterium; assembly: GCA_017481065.1. The sequence continues at coordinate 7,517 of JAFUPT010000003.1, forward strand.
CGATTTTTTCTTCGGGAAATGGGATTTCCCTTCGTAAAAATCAGCTGCGTGACCGACGTACATGCCGTCGGTCACGATTTTTATAGCCGTTCTGCGCGGCTGCGTTGTATGTATTGGGCCTTCATTCAAAGGAGAATTATAGGAAATGCTTGAAATTGTATTCGGCGAGAGCGCGGGCGGGAGCCTGAAGATCGCGCAGTCCTACGGTCGGGGAGAATACCGCGGCGGATGCATGAGTGTTTTCATGCGGCATGAGGACGGACGGGATGCGACCCCGGAGGAAATCGAGGCGAAGCGCCGGGAAATCGAGGAGCAGAACCGCCGGGAGTGGGAGGAAGCCGTGCCGCTTGGCGGAAACGCGGGAGATGTGTTTGAGTTTGGACTCGGGCTCGGCTTCGGCGATATTTCCCGGGAAAACTTCTGGGAAAACAGAAAGAAAGCTCTGCGGAAACTGCTGTGCTGGCCGGGGGCGCAGGAGCATGTTTGCTCTTTGATTGATTCTGCCCGGGAGAAGCTGGAAGTCCTGCTGGAACGGGCCAAAAGCGAGCCTGTGCGCATCTGGTACAGCAGCAATCCCGACGAAATCTGCGGCATGCATTGGGTGATGGCCCAGCTGGGCGGCGCTTGCACCGATGTGCGGCTCGTGCGCCTGCCGGACTGGGAAACCCGCGGCGAAATCCTGCTTTCCCACAGCGGCTGGGGCGAAATTGGGCCCGGCGACTGGCACCGCTATCTGAAATACGAGGAAAGCGCCGCGCCGGTGTTCCGCCGTGCCTGCGTTGCCCGCTGGCGGGAGCTTGAAGAGGAGAATACGCCGCTGCGCGCGGAGCTGAGCGGACGGCTGGCCGGATTTCCGGAGGACATTTATGATCATTTTATCCGGCAGGAGCTTGCTGCCCAGCCGGAGGAATTCCATCAGGCGCGCTTCATCGGCGATGTGATTGCCAAGCATCATCTCGGCGACGGCTTCATTGCCCTGCGCATGGAGAAGATGATCGAAAACGGCGAGCTGGTTCCCGCGACCGAAGCGGGGGAGGGCAACCCGGTCTACCGGAGGATACTGAGAAAGCGGAGCTGACGGCCAAAGGGGCGTTGCCCCGGACCCCGCCAAAGGGACAATGTCCCGTAAGAATCCCATGCATAAAAAATCGACCTCGGAGCGAGGCCGATTTTTTGTTTGTTTTCAGCGATGCGAAGCATCGCGTTTGCTGAGGGGCGCAGGGGAAATCATTTCCCTACAGCAGTCGCGTTTGCAAAGCCCCCGCGACCAGCCCGCGCGAATTTTTCAAATTCCAGCGCGGCGCTGCCGAAACCTGCGCGTAGGCGCTACGGTTTCGGTGCGTTTGCCGGATTTTTAAGGCGGAGCTTTAAGCGGGAGTCCGGAGGGCAGCGTCCTCTGGCGTCAATCCTCCGCTTCTGCGATCTTCCGCTCCGTCTCCGCGCGGATTTCCTTGCGCAGCTCTATCAGATAGGGAGAAAACTGCACCCTGTCCTCGCAGTAGCTGCGGTTCAGTTCATATTCATTGGGGAGCCAGGTGGAGATATCGGATTCGTTGTGGGCGATCACGGCCTCGAGGCCATCGATGCATTTATAGATTTTTGCCTCGATGGTTTCGCGGGCCTCCATTTCCGCGTAGAGCGCGGCCATTTCACCGGCGAAGGGCGCGGGCAGGGTGGCGACCCAGTTATTGAGCAGTTCCTCCTCGGTTTTTTCATGGGCCTGCGTTTTTTCGAAGGTGGGGATATCCCCGGTGAAGCATTCGCCGAGATCATGGATCAGCAGCATGCGGATCACCTTGTCCATATCCGCCTCCGGGAAGGCGTCCTTCATGAAGTAGGCCATGAGCGCGGCGCGCCAGCTGTGCTCGGCAACGCTCTCATGCCTGCCGCCGGAAGTGTAGCAGTGGCGGGTGGTGTCCTTCAGGCGTTCGGCAACATGCAGCGCTTCCAGCAGTTTTTTCGGGTCCATTTGCGAGCCTCCCAAATGAATTGATCATGATTTCATTATAGCATACACCGCACTTTCTGACTACATTCCCCGGAGAAAAAATGGGGATGCGGTTGACAAAAGCGCGCGCCTGCCATACAATAATTATATGAACAGCTGTTCATATGAAGGAGGTAGGGCTGTGTTTGATTCCAACGGCGTGGAGCGCTGCGATGAATACTGCACCCATGGCGATATCATCGGCCAGGTGCGCCCGGAGATGCCGCAGGAGGAGCGGCTTTACGACCTTGCCGAGCTTTTCAAGATCTTCGGCGATTCCACCCGCATACGCATCCTGTATGTGCTTTTCGAGGCGGAGATGTGCGTGTGCGATATTGCGGAGGTGCTGGGGATGACCCAATCGGCCATTTCCCACCAGCTGCGGCTGCTGAAGCAGGCAAAGCTGGTGAAGAACCGCAGGGAGGGGAAGACGATCTTTTATTCCCTGGCGGACGACCATGTGCGCACGATCATCTACCAGGGCATGGAGCATATAGAAGAATAGGAAAGAGCGCCCCACAGGATTGACGGGTGTCCGTAAAACAGTTAAGCCTCCGTATGGTTGCAATGAAGTGACCATACGGAGGCTTTTTCGTTCGCTTGTTTCAAACTTGCTGGCGGTGAACGGTTTGTCAAAATCGTTTGTGGACGGCAAGTCCACAGGGGATAGCCGCTTTAGCGGCGCAAGGGGGTGTAGCCACCTTGACGGAACGAAGTGACGCAACATTCAAGGTCTGTCAATTTTCTTCTGCTGACGGAGAATGAAGCTCCGCAGGACGCACGATACTCCCGATAGGAGAGTATAGAAGTGCGCCCTTTAGTTCCTAAAGGGATTTTCTAAAACCACTA
>JAFUPT010000080.1 GCA_017481065.1 Clostridia bacterium
ACCTTGCCTTCAGCGATCAGAGCCTTGATGTCGGGGGAGCCGTCTACGCCGTAGATCAGAGCCTTGGAGCCAGCAGCTTCAGCAGCAGCATAGGCGCCCAGAGCCGTCGGATCGTTGCCGCCGAAGATGCAAACTGCATTGGGGTTGGCGGTCAGAGCGTCGGTGGCGTTCTCATTGCCCAGCTCCTGGTTGCCCATGGAGTCCAGCTGAGAAACAACAGTGAAGCCCTTGCCTTCGATGGCATCCAGGAAGCCGTTGGTGCGGTCTACAACAGACTGCATGGTGGGGCTGTCCAGAACGATGATGTCGCCGCCTTCGGGGCACTTCTCGAGGAGGTCGAGGCCGCAAACATAGCCGGCGTTGTAGTTATCGGAACCAGCATAGGTTACCAGATACTCTTCTGCCATGGCAACTTCGGTGTCGAAGCCGAAGATCGGAATGCCAGCTTCCTTCAGCTTGTCCAGAGCGGGGATGATGCCTTCGCGGTCAACGGGGTTGACGAACATGGCAACAACACCCTGGGAGATGATGTCTTCTACGAGGGAGATCTGCTTTTCGTTGGAGTTCTGGGGATCCAGGGAGATCAGCTCGTCGCCGTTGGCTTCAACAACTTCACGGATGGAGCCTTCCAGTGCTACGAAGAAGGGGTTGGTGCCGTCCATGCAGGTGTAACCAATCTTGTTGCCCTCTGCGAAGGCAGCGCAGCTCAGGATCATAACCAGAGCCAGTACGAGAACCAGTGCTTTTTTCATGAGAGTTACCTCCTTATATTTTTTAACTCCGAAAGGAGTTAAAAGCGGTGTTTTGGAATATACCATTCGTGCTTTCAGCACGAATAAAGGGATATCCCGTTATCTGCTTGCAAAGCGCAGCTTAGCACTTTGCATATCAATCCAAACAAACGAAATCTGCCCGTCCGCTTTTCGATTAACCATCCCATAATGCATCTATGTAACGAACTTGTGCAGATATACATATTATAATGTTGCGGACCTGTTTTGTCAACAGAAAATTCATAGATTTCGAGTCAGAAATTCAACAATTGTTGAGAGATCAAAAAAGGTTCCCGATAAAATCGGAAACCTTAATGGAAGAAAACCGGGCTTTCTGCGGATTATTCCATGATGGGCCGCGCGATCGGCGCATTTTCCGGGGTGAGCGGCTCGGGGGATACCCGCTTTGCGCAGTGGGGGCAATCATACTTCGCGTCTTCCGGATCGTTCACGCCCACGAAGAACATGCGCTTGCATTCCGGGCAGATGCTGCCGGCCAGGGTTTCCATTTCCTCGTCCGGCGCATCATCGGCCTTGCCGCCCAGCACATGCAGCTGGTCCTCGGTATCGCCCATGTTGTCGTAAAATTCGTCCTCGTAGTCCTCGTCGTCGTTGTAATTGAAGCCGGCGCCATTGCCGCCCTCCAGCTCGGCGAGGTCATCATCGATGCTCTCCACATAATCGTTGAGATCATCCATCAGCTCTTCGATGGTCTCCACCCGGTCCGCCAGGTTGCCCAGCAAATCCGTCATGGCGTCCAGGAGCTTGCCCTTGGAGGGATCGCCGGAAAAATCCATGCCCTCCATCAGACCTTTAAGGTATCCTACTTTTTTACCAAGATTCTCCATGAATATCCCTCCCGCGTTGTCAGGGCGCCGGTAATTTCCGCATGGCTGCATCAGCCGCGGGTTTCCCATCGCTCTGTGTGAAATCGCATCTGCATATGCAACCAAAGCAGAACGAGCCATACTCATTCTGCTTTGGAAAGAAACTATGTTTCCCTTCGGCGCAATTATGCGCGGCCCAGGTATTCGCCGCCTTCGCGGGTATCGATCTTCAGCTTATCGCCGACGTTGATGAACAGCGGAACCTGAAGCACGAAGCCGGTTTCGAGGGTTGCGGGCTTGTAGGTGTTGGTGGCGGTGTCGCCCTTGAAGCCGGGCTCGGTGTCCACAACTTCCAGCTCAACAAAGTTGGGAGCCTGCACGGAGAATGCGCTGCCCTTGAAGAAGCGCACGGTCACGGTGGTGTTTTCCTTCACGAAGGGGATGGCGTCCTCCACCTGGCTCTGGGTCAGGGGCAGCTGCTCAAAGGTCTCCTGGTCCATGAAGTAGTAGAACTCGCCGTCGTTGTACAGGTATTCCATTTCCTTGGTCTCGATGTATGCGCGCTGGAACTTTTCAGTGGGGTTGAAGGTGCGCTCGAGAACTGCGCCGGATACGACGTTCTTGATCTTGGTACGAACGAATGCCGCGCCCTTGCCAGGCTTTACATGCAGGAAGGAAACGATGGTCCATACGCCGCCGTCCATCTCAAAGGTGACGCCGTTTCTGAAATCACTTGCGTTAATCATGGGGAAAGTGCCTCCTCAATTAGTATAGATGGTTACAGCTCGATCAGCTGCTTCGGGGAAGTTACCGGATCGAGATAACCATCCGAAGTCAGTATCGCCATGTCCTCAATTCGGCACCCGCCGAGACCGGGGATATATACGCCGGGTTCAATCGTGATCACATAGCCGCGCTCCAGCACGGTTGCCGATCCCGAGGCCACCCGGGGCTGTTCATGAATAAAGAGTCCCACGCCATGGCCAAGGCTGTGGCCGAAGGCGCCGGGATAGCGCTTGTCCAGCATATCGCGGGCGATCTTATCGATATCGCCGCACACCATGCCGGGCTTCACCGCCTCCAGCGAGCGCATATGCGCTTCGTAGACCAGCTCGTACATCTCCTTCAGCTCGGGTTTCACCTTGCCGAAGCCGATGGTGCGGGTCATATCGCTGCAGTAGCCGTTCACCTTTGCGCCGAAATCCAGGGTGAGCAGCTCGCCCTTCTGGATCGGGCGCGCAGAGGGAGTCGCGTGGCAGAGGGAGCCGTTCGGGCCCGCCGCCGCGATGGTATCAAAGGCGTTGCCCTCGCTGCCGAGGGAAAGCATTTCGAAGTCCAGCAGGATCTGCACCTGCTTCTCCGTCATGCCGGGATGAATCTTATCCAGGATATTTTCAAATGCGCGGCAGGCGATGGCGGCGGAAGCCTTGATCGATTCGATCTCGCCTTCATCCTTGATCAGGCGCAGCTCCTCCGGAATGCCCTGCAGGCCCGCCAGCTTCACAAAGGGCACAGCCTTTTCCAGCGCCAGGAAATCATCGTGGCTTATAAAATCGCTCTCCACGGCCAGGGTCTTTGCGCCGCTTGCGTCGCTCAGCTCCCTGATCGCGTCGTTCTCGCGGTATTTCGCGCTGGTGGAAACCACCTTCGCGCCGGGACACTGGATCGCCGCCTGCTCCACATAGCGGAAATCGGTCACGATCACCAGCTCGTTCTTCGCCACATATACGCAGCCCTCGCCGGTATAGCCCCCGGTGATGTAGCGCATGTTTTCGCTGCGGTGCAGCACGGCGGCGTCCAAGCCCCGCTTTTCCAGTTCGGCTGCCAGCCGTTCAAAGCGCTTCATCTCTTCCGCCTCCGTTGCTTGTCTACAAAAACACATTCTATTATAGCATAGTCTTTTGGAAAATCCAAGCCTCTGGCGCTGATTTTCGCCCTTCCCGGCAAATTTTATGTGCTTTTTGCCCGGAAAATAAAAAATCCACGGGTTCAAATCAGGCATACCCCGCGGCGCGCGTCAACACTCTGCTTATTGCTGCTGCCTTCCGACCCTGACAAGATTCACAGCATGACACCGCACGGGACCCAATCATCATCACCCGCAGACTTATTTACTATACCACATAATTTCCCGTTTGGCAATGCTTTTTCACAAAAATTAAAGTGGGAAAGGAAACTGCGCCGGGAAAACAGGGCGCTGCCGCCCCAATTGTTATGCCTTCCCGCTTCCATGTTAAGGAAGGCGGCGCAGCTTTACCGCCGCTTCACGCCGCTGCCTGATTTTGCAGCAAAGAAATTCCTAACTTGCAAAAACGTTGTAAAAACTGTAAATTCTGGCGTTTTCTGCTTGACTGCTGCAATTTGCGGTGCTATACTGCCCACATCAAAGCCGAGGGCGCTTCCCGCCCGGCTTTGTTCAGGGCGCGCAAGCGCCCCATAGCCGAATATCGTTGGAACATGCTTGCTCAGAAAGGAAGGTTAACATGCTCAAGATCATGCTGATTTCTGATATGGAGAAGTTCCTCAACAAAGTCAACCAGTGCCAGGGAGAAGTGCTGCTGCACCTGCCCGATGATACGGTCTGCGATCTCAAAAAGGACCACACCGCCATCCAGATGCTGAAAATGATGAATACCAGCCACAGCGAACTGGACCTTACCCTCACCGAACCCCGCGACTATGCCATCATGATGGGATATATGATGCAGGCCGCCTGAAACGGTAAAAACCCAAGCAACCGGCCCTGATTCGGCCTTAGTATAAATTTTTGTCAGAGCGAAGTTCAACGATACAGGCAAATTATCCCGATACAAACAAAACTTTATAAAATCGCAGCCGCCGGATTTCCGGCGGCTGTCTGTGTGAGGGATGAAAATTTTTGGAATAGAAGGCGTCGTAGCCTTTCTTCCTGCAACGCGCAGCGTTGCCCTGCTGAGGGTTCCAAGGGGGATCATCCCCCTTGGCGGATTCTTAAGGCGGAGCCTTAAGCAGGGGTCTTAGGGGATGGAATCCCCTAACGCCATCCCCTCCGCGCCTCATTCTTCAGACACACCAGCGCCGCCGCTGCGTCCGCAGCAAAATCCGCGCAGGAGCCTTCCATCGTCACCCGTCCGGTATAGCCCATTTCCTTCAATGCGGCAAAGAGCGCGGCGTAATCTTCGCCATCGCCGCTCTTCGGCGCCCTGTTGCCCAGCACATTCGAAGTGCGCATGTGCCAGAGCAGGCTGCCAGTTCTCCCGAGCTGGGGCAGGGATTCCGCCTCCATGGCCATGTTGTAGCTGCTGGCCGCCACGCCCACCCGGTCGAGCCGCAGCATCGCGGAAATCAGCGTGGCCTCGGTCACATAGTTCATCAGCTCCGCGGCGCTCCTGCGCAGGGGCAAAAGCGCTACCTTCAAATCGTTGTCCGCAGCATGGGATTGCAGTATCCGTATGAAATTGCCCAGCTGCCGCCACGCCATCGCCGGGTCAAAGCCCCGGGGCAGCATGCGGCTGGCTGCGCAGTCAAACACGATGATTTCCGCGCCCAGCATCCGCGCCAGCTGGAAGGATTGCTCCAGATGAGCGTGCAGCGCCTGCGCCGAAACCCCGTCGCCCACGATGTGCATGCCCTCCGGCAGCGGATTGTGCACCACCTCGGCATAAACGCCGAAGCGCTCCATCTGCCCGGTCATCTCCCGATACGCCGCCTCGTCCAGCGAGAGCACCCGGTTCAAATCCAGCTCTATGTAATCATAGCCCGCGCTGGCTGCCGCAGCCAATTGGTCCGGCTCCGCGCAGATTCCAAAACGAATTCCTTCCATATTATATATACCTACAATTTCAAGTTTAACTTCCTATATATAATCTGCATGTCCGGCTCGCTGCTGGCGGCCACGGCCTCCTCCGGCGTGAACCAACGCACCGCGCTGTTTTCATCCGGCTTGGAATGTATCGCCTGTCCATCGTCCGCTTCCAGCAGGTAGGTCAGGTTCAAATGCAGGTGCGGCACCACGAACCGCCCCTTCTTGAAGTGCGGCCCCACGGGGAGTATCTCCAGCGAAATATTCTCCTGAAACACCGGCTTTACCCGCGCGATCCCCGTCTCCTCCTGTACCTCCCGCACTGCCACGCCCAGCAAATCCTCCTCGCCGTCGGCGTGCCCGCCCGGCCATGCCCAGGAATTGTAGATGTTGTGGTAGAGCATCAGTATCTTATCGTGCGCCGGGTTCGTCACCCATGCGCTCGCCGTGAAGTGGGCAATTTCGTTCTCCCGGGTCAGCAGGTTGTCAAACAGGCCCATGTAGTTCAGCATCATGCGCCTGTCCTCCCTCTCCTGCGCGCAGGTGGGGGAGTAGGCGGATATAATTTCATGCAGATTCATGTTGTACCTCCTTGGGAGATGAGGCGACGCTTAAGGGACGCTGTCCCTTAAGAATCCCTGCCAGGGGAAATGATTTCCCCTGGACCCCTCTGCAAACGACGCTGCGCGTCGTTAAAAAATATTCCTGCACTGCGAAGCAGTGCTTAGCTGGGGTTTCCAAAGGAGAAGTTGCCCGACCCAAAGGGCGGGCAAGTCGGCTTTGCCGACTGATTATTTCAAACCATAGATTTGAAATAATCACTATCATTCCCTTTGGCAGGGGTCTTAGGGGACAGCGTCCCCTAAGCGTCTCCCCCTAACGTTCCCCTCCCCAAATTATACCCCAATTCCCCTTCCGCCGCAATACTCCCCGTTCCGTAGGTGCATATTTCGTTAAAATCCGCATCAAAAACAGGCATTTGCTTGATTTCAGCATGGGATGTGGTATAATAATGCCAGCCTATATGATAAGGAGTGTTTCTTTATGGCAATCGTAACTTCCAAAGAGATGTTCAAGAAGGCCTACGAAGGCGGCTACGCCATCGGCGCTTTCAACGTAAACAACATGGAAATCATCCAGGGCATCACCGAGGCCGCTATCGAAAAGCGCGCTCCGCTGATCCTGCAGGTATCCAAGGGCGCCCGCGCCTATGCAAAGCATGTATACCTGATGAAGCTGATCGAGGCTG
>JAFUPT010000017.1 GCA_017481065.1 Clostridia bacterium
CGACCACGGCGAGGATGCGGGCTTCACCTACCAGAGCAAGACCACCCGCGTGGCGACGGTGGATAAGAACGGCCTGATCACCGCAAAGAAGGCCGGCACCACCGTAATCCGCGTCACCGCCTTCAACGGCGTCTACGCCGACTGCGAAATCACCGTCAAGCGTGCGCCCTCTTCCATCACCCTCTCCGCCAAGGCGATCACCATGTTTGCCGGGCAGGAGCAGCCGCTGGCCTATAAGCTCAGCTCCAATTCCGCCGGCAGCGTGAGCTACGCCAGCAGCGATGAAAATGTGGCCATGGTGGATGCAAACGGCGTGGTTTATGCCATCGCAGCGGGCACCGCGAAGGTGAAGGCAACTACCTTCAACGGCAAGAGCGCCACCTGCACCATCACCGTGCAGGATCCCTCCAACAATATCTCTGCCCTGCGTCCCGAAGGCGGCAGCATCATCGCCACGGTTACCACCATCCAGGAGTGTACCATCCTCGTGGAAGTGCTGGATGAAGGCAGCGAGGAAGTGCTCATGCATGCCTCCGCGCCCGTAGCCGAAGGCCTGCAGATGGAGGATGTGGCGGTCCAGATGCCGAGGGCGCTCCCGAGCCATTATATCCTGCGCGCCGTGCTCCAGGATGAAGATGGCGGGGATCTCTGCAGCCCCTATGTCACCCGCCGCTACACCGCAGCCTACGAGGGCTTCGAGAGCCAGTCCCCCTCCGATTTCCCGCAGGACAAGGTGCTGGACCTCGGCAGCGCGGGCTATGCAGTGTACAGCTCCACCACCTATCCGGTGAATACCCGGGTAACTGAATCCAACGGCAGGTACAGCTTCGTACCCCCGGCAAAGCTGCAGCCCGGCTATGTGGTGATCATCGATGGCGAACCCGTGAAGATTGATACCATCATCACCAATCCCGATGGCACCGTGACCATCACCGAGGATGCGGATATCTACCTCGCCGATATCTACGATGCCTTCCATCTGGATGAAACGATCGCGCTGCGGCCCAACCAGGGCACCTGGGCCAAGACCCGCAGCGGCGGATTGGATTTGGTTGAGTTCTCCAGCAATTTCTCCTTTGGTCCCGTGGAAATCGAGGCCAAGGTGAGCATGTCCGTCACCGTGAAGGCCTTCTATGATAAGAAGTTCTTCGGCTCGGATTATTTCGAGTATGAAGTGTATACCGATGCCCAGGGCTCGATCTCCGCTGCACTCACCGGCGGCGTGGATACCGCGGATGAGGATTACAACAACCTCAGCCTCGTGCTGTATAATAATTTCATTCCTGTCACCATCCCCGGCATGAATATGTTCCTTACCGTGGAAGTGCCGGTTGATCTCAAGGCAGAGGCAAAGGGTAAGGCCGAAATCGGCTTTGATATCCGCTCCGGCTATTCCTACAACCCGGAGGGCAAGGCCACGCCCATCCAATCCAAGGAGATTGAAACCGAGGTATCCTTCGAGGGCGAATTCGAAATGAAGATCGGCCCGAAGGTGCAGCTGAACGTGGCCATCGTATGCCTGATGGGCAAGGTCACGGCCCATGCCGGCGTGCTCGTAAGGGGCGAGCTGGAGGGCGTGAGCACCAATAAGGAATTCTCCGCCGATAAGAGCCGCTACCATGCCTGCGACGCCTGCGTGAATATGACCGTCGCCGGCTTCGCGGAGTTCAAGGGCGGCCTGGAGTATAAGATCACTGAATTCCTGAAGGGCAATATTGCCGAGCTGAAGCTCTTCTCCGGCGAATGGGAAATCGGCGATGCCTTCGTATCCGTGGTAAACGACCGCGAGAGCATCTACGGCGGCAAAGTGCACTTCGACTGGGGCGATTGCCAGAACATGAAGTATCGCGTGCGCGTAAAGACCCAGGATGTAGAGGGCAATGAAGTGACCGGAAAGCCCGTCTCCATCACCGGCAGCAAAACGGAAAAGCTCTCCGGCCAGAGCGTGATGGAGGAATACCTCTATCCCGGCGATTATACCGCCACCGTAATCTTTGAAAAATCCACGGTGAAAAATCCCTTCACCATGCCGGAAGGCCCGCTGGATGTCACCGTGAGCGAATCCGCCATCAGCATCAGCGGCCTTGTCACCGATAACAATACCGGCAAGCCCATCTCCGGCGCAACGGTGGAAATCACCCTGCCCGGCGGCGAGGTGAAGAGCCTGACCACCGATAAAGATGGCCGATACAGCATCGATTCCCTGCCCGCAGGCGAATATTCCTTCGTGTTCAGCGCGGATAATTACCAGCCGAAGGAGGATATCACCGCCACCTATGCCGCAGGAACCGTAAATGAATGCAATGCTGCGCTGGCGCCCGAAGCGCCGGATAAGAGCGGAACGCCCTTCATCTCCACCCAGGCATGGGTGAGCGGCGATGAAGTGGAAATGGGCGGCGTGGGCTATTCCAATGCAGTGGTATTCCAGATGGGCTACACCGGCCTATCCTCCACCGGAGGCATTGCCGAAGCGGTATACAATTTCCAGGGCAAGTATAGCTCCATGTCCTTCGACGTAGGCTTTGTTGAAGGCAGCTGGGAGCGCGACGCCGAGATGACCATCACTGCCGATGGCAGGGTGATCTATGATAAGGTGAAGCTCAAGTATGAAGATATCGCCCGCCGCTTCACCGTGTCCCTCTCCGGCGTGCATCAGCTGGTGATCCATTTCGAATCCCATGGTTACGATAAGACCCGCTACGCCATCGGCGATATCTCCTTCACCAAGTCGGGCACGCCCAGCAAGGCGGTGCGCGTATCCAAGGAAGGATATGATAATCTGCGCTATCTGCTGGAATCCGCGGTTGTAACCAAGGGCGATTTCACTATGGGCGGCTACAACTACCGCGATGGTTACCGCATGAAGACCGGCTACGGCTGGAACGAAAAGGATGAAGCCAAGCTGGGCCTGAACATGCGCGGCCAGTACAGCACCTTTTCCTTCGATATCACCCGCATGCCCCGCGACAACAGCTATGAGCATTACCTCCGCTCCGCCACCCTCACCATCGAAGTGGACGGCGTGGCCGTGTACAGCGAAATGCCCATCCTGTGGAATGACCTTGTGCATCCCATCAGCCTGAACGTCTCCGGAGCGCGGCAGGTGCTCATCAAGGTGAAATCCAGCGGCTATGATATCCTGAACTGGGGCATCGGCAATATCCAGTTCAGCTGATCAAAACCCGGATCATCCACCCCATCATTCCACCAACCACCCGCATAAGCGGGTGGTTTTATATTGCACATACAAAAAAACCCCCGGCTTCGCCGGGGGATAAATATTGCTGTATTTCCATGTTGAATGCGCGGATTCGGGAAGGCGCCCGCCGCGCCTCAGAGCGCCATCACCAGCGTTCCTGCGGTGATCAGCACAGCGCCTACCAGCGATTTTACGGTGAATTGCTCCCGCAAAAACACGAAGGCCAGAACCAGCGTGATCACTACGCTGAGCTTATCGATGGGAACCACCTTGGAAGCCTCGCCCATCTGCAGCGCCTTGTAGTAGCACAGCCATGATGCGCCGGTTGCCAGGCCGGACAGAACCAGGAACAGCCAGCTCTTGCGGCTGATTTCGCCAATGCCATGCTGGGCCCTGGTCAAAAAAACCATACCCCAGGACATCGCCACAACCACCATCGTGCGTATGGCGGTGGCCAGGTTGGAATTCACTCCATCAATGCCGATCTTGGCAAGGATGGAGGTCAGCGCTGCAAAAAGTGCAGAACCAAGGGCAAATATCAACCACATATCATAACCTCCATATAGCAGAAAGCCGACAGGCGGATCATATCCGCCTGTCGCCGTTTGTTTCAGGATCGTTTACTGGAGCAGTGCGCCTTCCAGGTCGGCCAGCATGGTGTCCAGAGCCTGGATGCCGCCGGTGGAGGTGTACCACACGTTTGCATGCTCGATGAAATACACGATGTTGCCGTTCTTGTAAACATCCAGTTCCTTGATCAGGTCGTTCTCGATCACTTCGCGGGCGCCCAGGATGCCTTCATCGGCAGCGCCGGTGGCGGTGCTGCGGTCCAGAACGAAGATGTATTCGGGGTTCAGGCTCACGATGGTCTCCCAGGAGGCGTCCTCGCCGTGGGTGGCCTTCTCAACTTCGCCTACGGTTTCGCCCAGGTTGGTTGCGCCCATCTCGTTCACGATGATGGAAAGCTGGCTGTCGGTATCCATGATGCCCAGGGCATTGTTGTTGTACATGCTGATCAGGGTGTTCTTTCCCTCGACCACGGCCTTCAGGGCGTCTACGCGGGCCTGGAAGCCTTCCACCTGCGCGTCGATCTTGTCTTCCATGCCGAAGATGGAGGCGATGGTCTTTGCATTGTCGGTGGTGGACTGCACAACGCCCTTTTCATAATCCACAGCCAGGTAAACCACGGGAGCGATGGCTTCCAGGTCGGCATACATGCTGCTCAGGCGGCCGCCGATGAAGATGATGTCCGGCTCGCAGATGGCAACCTGCTCCATGTCAGCGGTCTTCACGCTGCCCAGGTTTGCAATCTTGCCTTCGGAATCATCGGGGTTGTAATCGGTCAGGTATTCGATGGTCACCTTGGCGCTGCCGACGATGCGGTCGCCCAGACCCAGGGAATCGATGATGTCCAGGGCAGCCATGTCCAGGATGGCGATGCGCTGGGGATCATAGGGCACTTCAACCTCAGTAAGCTCGCGGTTGCCGTTGAGCGCCTGGATGGTGATGGTTTCGGGTGCGGTCTCCGCGAAGGCGGAAAGGGAGGTCAGCAGGCATGCGATTGCCAGCAGCAGGGTGAAAAACTTCTTCATTTGAATAATACTCCTTTACTGAAAGTACTGAAAGCTTCTCCGGGATACCCCCGGTGGTATCATCAGGCGGATACCGGCTGTACGCGTCCGGCCGGATGTCCGCCAAACAATCAATAGTAAATGGTGAGCGGCTTGCCCGCAACCTGCATGATCTTGAAATCCACCTTGTAGATTTCAGACAGGGTTTCCTGGGTCATAACCTCCTGCACGGTGCCGAACTTGGCGATCTTGCCGTCCAGGAAGGCGCAGATATAATCCGAATAGAAGGCCGCATAGTTGATCTCATGCAGCACCAGGATCACCGTCTTGCCCAGCTCATCGCACATGCGGCGCACGATCTTCATCATGTTGGTGGCATGGTAGATGTCCAGGTTGTTGGTGGGTTCGTCCAGAAGTATGTATTCGGTATCCTGGGCGATCACCATGGCGATGTAGGCGCGCTGGCGCTGGCCGCCGGAGAGCTCATCAATATATTGGTCCTGGAAGCGCTCCAGCTCCATGTAGGCGATGGCCTTGTCGATCATCCGCTCATCCTCATCGGTGAGGCGGCTGCCGGAGTAGGGGAAGCGGCCGAAGGCAACCAGCTCGCGCACGGTCAGCTTCATGTTGATATTGTTGTGCTGGGTCAGTATGGCCAGGTGCTTGGCAAGCTCCTTGCTCTTCCACTTGGTCAGCTCCTCGCCCTCGAAGTGGATCACGCCGGCGTCCCTGGCGATCAGCCGGGAAATCATGCCCATCACGGTGGATTTGCCGGCGCCGTTCGGGCCGATCAGGGAGAGCACCTTGCCCTTGGGAACTTCAAAGCTCACCTCATTGACAACGGTCTTATCGCCGTAGCTCTTGATCAGGTCAACGACATTCATCAATATGCTCCCTTCTTGAAAAGCAGCAGGTACAGGAAGTAAAGGCCGCCTGCGATGGTCACAAAGGTGCTCACAGGCACGGTGAAATGGAAGATATGCTGGGAAACCAGCTGGCCGCCGATCAGCGCCAGCATGCCCATCAGCGATGCGCCTGCGATCAGCTGGGAATGCTTGTACGTCCTGAGCAGCTGCCGGGCAAGGTTGGCCACGATCAATCCAAGGAAGGATACCGGGCCGATGGTGGCCGTAGCCACCGCCATGCACAGCACCACGCCGAACAGCAGCTTGCGGATCGTGCGGTCGTAATCCACGCCCAGGTTGATGGCCTGGTCGCGGCCCATGGAAATCACATCCAGCAGCCCCAGCTCCCTGCGCAGCGCGAAGGCGATGGCTGCCAGCGCCAGCAGGGCGAATGCAATGATTTCGCCGTTCACATTGTTGAAATCCGCCACCAGGGTGGTCAGCAGCGCATCGTATTCATCCGGGTCCATCACGCGGATCATGGATGTCTGCAAGCTGCCGAACAGCGAGGAAAGCACCGTGCCGATCAACATGATGTAGAGTATGTTGTGGCCCGTATGCTTGAACAGATACCAGTAAATCAGCGTGGCAACCACGCCCATGGATACCAGGTCCACCGCGAAGGCAAGGTTGGCGTTCAGGTAGAGCGCGCTGCCCGTGCCCAGAACGAATACCGCGCCCGTGTGCAGGAAGGTGTATATGGAATTCATGCCCAGCAGCGCCGGGGTCACGATGCGGTTGTTCACGATGGACTGGAAGATCAGCGTCGCCACGCCGATGGAAAGCGATGCGATCACCATGCATGCCAGCGTGGGAATGCGCAGGCTCAATATGTATTTAAACAGCTTCGGCTTTTCCGGGTGGGCGTTGACCAGCAGGTAAAACGCCACCGCCGCCAGTACGGCGATTGCCAGGGCGGCCAGCAGGAGGGCGTTGCGCTTGCTCCGCTTCATTCCATCACCCCGCTTCTCCGGCCGTGATGGCCATGATGTCCGTGATGGTGATGCCTGCGGTGGCGCCCGTGCCTGCGGCGGCCTCCGAAGCGGATGGCCTTCTTACCGTGCTTCAGCTTGTAAAACAGCATGATGATGAAGATAATGCTGCCGATGATGCCTACCACCAGCTCAATCGGAATCTCGTAGGGCGCGATCACCGTGCGGGCAATGATATCGCATACCAGCACAAACAGCGCGCCGAACAGCGCCGTATCCACCAGGGTTCCGCGTATCTTATCGCCCTTGAACAGGGCCACAATATTGGGCACGATCAGGCCGATGTAGGAAATCTGGCCCACGATCACGATCACGCTGGCCGTGATCACCGCCGCAATGGATAGGCCAAGCACCAGCACCAGCTTGTAATTCACGCCAAGGTTCTTGGAAAAATCCTGGCCCATGCCCACAATGTTGAAGTGGTTTGCATAGATGAAGGCGATGATCACCAGCGGAACCACCAGGTACACCAGCTCATAATTGCCCTTGATGATCAGGGCGAAGGAGCCGGAAAAATAGGTGGAAAGCTGCTGGGTAATTTCCGCCTGGTAGGCGATGAAGTTTGTCACACCGCCGATGATGTTGCCGAACATGATGCCCACCAGCGGCACCAGCACCGTGTCCTTGAATTTGATTCTCTGCACGAAGAACACAAACAGCAGCGTGCCGATTACCGACAGCGCAAAGGCGAATATCGTGCGGGTGAACAGCCCCATCGTGGGCAAAAACACCATGGAAAGCGCAATGCCGAATTGGGCGGATTGTATCGTGGCGCCCGTGGTGGGGGATACGAATTTGTTCATGCATAGCTGCTGCATGATCAATCCCGCCACGCTCATGCCCACGCCGGTGCAGAGTATGGCCAGCAGCCGGGGAATCCTGCCGAGGATGAATACCTTTACGTCCATCTCGTTTCTGCCGGCCAGCAGCGTGCGCAGGTCGATATCGATCGCGCCGGTGAACAGCGAAAGAATAGAAAAAATTATCAGCAGAAGGACCAGTATTTCAGTGCTCAAATGGGCCTTCCGGGGGCGTCTTTTATGCATTATGGATATGTACGCTCCTTCAATTTGGTTAGTGATTTCTAACTATTGTTGAAAAAAATAAGTTGGCGGTCCAACACGCACATTATATCCAGCCTTTGCCATCTTTTCAACTACCAGACGGGCGAATAAATGCTCCAAACGGACACGAATGAAAATCTTAACGGATGTGGCATTTTGAATGCGCCTTGCGGAATTCCCGGGGTGTTTCGCCCATGATGGCCTGGAATGCCGAGGAAAATTTGCTGGCATTGGCGTAGCCGAATTCCTCCGCGATGGCGGCGATGGGCGCTTCGGTATGAATCAATAGCTGCGCGGCGGCCTGCATGCGCTGGGTGCGCATATAGCTGAAAACAGGCATGCCATAAACGCCCCGGAACACGGTCTTCAGGTGGGTGGCGGATATGCCGAAGCTGCGGGCGAGCTCCGGTATGGTGATGTGCTGCCCCATATGCTCTGCCAGGTATGCGGCGATCCGGTTTGCCAGCCGCACATAGGTCAGCGGAAGGGAATTGATGGCCGGCTGGCTGCGATACATATCCACGTCGCTCAGCACCAGCAGCAGCTCCAGCACCTTTACCTTTAGATAGCCCTCCTGTATGCTTTCGGGCACCGTGTACAGCTCCGAAAATACATGTTCAATGAATTTTTCGCTGCGCATGATCAGGCAGTTTTCATCGGTCCGCAGCTGGTGCAGCAGTTTTTCAAGCTGCAGGCCCAGATCATTCATGATCATGCAGAATTCATCGGAAAAGGCGTTCAAATCCAGGCCGATGCCGATGCCGTGGTAATGCCGCAGCGGAAAGCGGTATGCCTTCGCCATCTCCGTGCGCAGGGCAACGGATAGGTCGCCGGGCATCAGGTAAAAGAATTCCTCGCCAAACTGCTGCTCGATTCGCCCCTCCTGGCAGTGGTGGATTTCAATTCGTTTTCCCCTTCGCGCAGTCGGAATATCCAGCTTGAGGCTGTCCATATGGATGCTGTAATAAGCCAATTCTACGCCGGGGAATACATTGTATACGGAAATAATCGCATCGCCGGTATCATCCGAAAAAGTAACTATATTCTTTTTCATAGCCGGTGGCGCATCCCCCTTTCAAGCACAATGGTTAGTTTTTCCTAACCATAATACGCCGAAATCAGGATTCTGTCAATCGCTATGATTTAAAGCATGGCGCAATTCAGCTTTGCAGGTGGAATTGTGAGCTTTGCGCACGGGCCATAAGTGTAAACAAAAAGAAACCGTCCAAGTCTCTCAACTTGAACGGTTTTTGCTGGTACCGGCGATCGGATTCGAACCAATGACACTCCGGGTATGAATTTTTAAAAACCACCCGTTCGGCAACTATCTACTATAATACAGCAATAATCAGCAAGAGGATTTGTGCAGTATCTGAGGAAGAGCATTTTGTTGTTTTAGGGTTGTATTTGAGCACCACAGAGCAATGATAGAGCATTTCTAAGCAGTACCAAAGTAATTTGGAGCAACTTTTAAGTCCCGGCTAGCAAAACCAGAGTAAAATTGAGCAAAAATCAAGCCTGATCGAGTAAGAACGATGCTCGGTCGGGCTATTTTTGTTTGCTATTTAAGGAAAAATCATTGCTATATACACCTAAATCAGGAAAATGTCAAGCATTATTTTTGAATATTAGGCCTTTTTAGAGGACAGATGTTATTGCATAATATTGCCATCGGGTGAGGCAAGCGAAAGCAAATAAATACCGAGCCTCACAAAGAAAGGAAAACACCATGAACGCAGTTGAAATGAAGGCTATTGCTAACGTAACCAAGTCCACCAACGCCAAGACCACCATGAACGGCTACGAAATCGACTTCCCCAACCGCACGTTCTACTTCGGCAAGAAGTTCATGAAACTTGCCCAGCAGTACGGCACGAAGGAATACAACACCTTCCTGGGTATGATTCGTGATCTGCCTGATTTCAAAATTGTCGTCCGCGAGCCGAAGAAGTCCGAAACCCGCATGTCTACCAAGGGTCTGACCCTCGAATTCATGGAACTTCACATCCGCACGATGAAGGGCGAAGGTTCTGAAGAGTACAAGGAGTTCAAAAACCAGCTTGCGTACTCCGAAGGCCAGATCAATCCTTATATGTACCTGCGCAAGTGGTTCCTGGATAACTATCCCAACTGGGACGGCAAAGAAGAACAGCGCAAGGAAGCAAAGAAGCAGCGTGACGCTGAGAAGGCACGCCTGATGGTCATCCGAAACGATGCTGACGCCGTAGCCGAAGCAGCAGAAAAGGCCGCAGAAGCAGCCGTTGCAGCTCAGTCCGGCGCTGACTCTGAACAGTAACCCTTCCCCTACGACCAGAAAGGAGAACCACTATGGCTAATTCTAATGGCGCTGCAAGCGCTCTGGCTCTCACTACCCGCAAGCCCACGGTCGACCATTTCTCTAAGACCATTACTGTGTCTGAAGCCTTCATGCGTGCAGCAGCGCACATTGAGAATGGCGAATGCGCCTACCTGCAGATGCTCCGCGAATCCTGCCCCGGCTACACCTTCGTACGCAGCAAGAGCCGCAAGCTGTCGAAGGCCCCTAAGAAGCTCTCCTACGATAAGATGCGCAAGTACATCCGCACCCTGCGTGATTCCAAGCGTCTGCTGGCCCTGTTTGAGCGCGTGGTGGAATACGGAAAGGCCCTGGATAACGGCTATCAGGTCGTATCCGAATGGTTTGCCAATACCTTCCCGGATTATGGTTGTACGCCCGATTTTGATGCAGATGGTTTCCCCATCGTTGAAACCTACCTGGTATCCTTTGCTGATCTGCAGAAGAAGGCAGCAGAAAAGGCTACGGAAGAGGAAACGCCCGCAGAGCAAAAACTTCAGGTCGTCGGCGGGGCCTGATAGTATCCGCCGATGTCCGTGAGGTAATCGCGCATCTGAATGCGGACTTCCTCCGGGCTGATGATCTGGACGTTTTTTCCCAATCCCAGAACCCACCCGAAGAACTGCGGGCTTACCGCGATGGGAACCGTTACCCTGAAGTGATTATCGCCATCAGGGGTCATCGTGACATCACCGAAGCGGTCATAGAATACGTTGTGCATCTTTTCGGTGCAGCGGAACGTCACCTTGACCGTATCCGGGCTGTTTGAGAACATACCGAAGGTATAACGTGTGTAATCGTGCATATCGATGCCTTTCATGAGCTCAAAGCCGTCCCTCTGTCGGTCGTTAAGAACAGACACCCTCTCCATACGGTCAACACGCCTATGCTCCATGCGACTCTTTTCGGAATTGTAGGTCAGCAGATAATACTGATCATCCGCATAAATCAAATGGTACGGGCTGGCAGCGTAGGTTTTACCGCCGTAACGATAATGCTTCTCACCCTCGGAATCGACATAATCTACATACTTGAAGCTGATCTGCCTGTCGGCAGCGATGGCCTTGTAGATGGTATCCACGTTGTACATCGTCTGCTGGTTCTTACTCTTTACGTTGACCGTCAGCAGTTGTCGGTTCAACTCTGCCGCTTGATGTATGCTGCAAAACTGCTTTAGTCTGCTGATCAAGGAAGCGGCTTTTTTCTCCGATACGAAGCGTGAAGCATGCAGGATGTCGATCATCAGCTTCAGTTCGGGAAATTCAAACAGCGGATTGCTGTAATAATACTTATAGGTTCCGTCAACGCGGATAATCTCAAAGCCGTAGTCTGAAAGAACTTCAAAATCATCATAAAGTGCTTTGCGGGTCGTGTATATACCACGATCCGTTATTGCTTTTTTGATGTCGTCTAACCTCACGGGATGATCCTCATCGGAGTGCTGGCGCATGTAGTCCATGACATACAGGATACGCAGCTTACGGTCGATGGTTTTCTTATTTTCGTCGTGATTTCTATCCATGAGAACACATCCCTTCGTCAGAACAGATATCGATTCCGAAAAACAAAAACGGCCCTGCAGATGCAGAGCCGATAATATCAACGGGTGGTTACATAGGAGCGCAGCGCGGTTTCTACGAGGCTGTTCAGGGAAATCTGCTGGGAGATGGCATAAACTGCCGCCTGCTGATGCAGCTGGGGAGAAATACGCACATTGAAGCTGCCCTTATAAGCCTTTTCAGGCGCTTCTCCGCGCTCTTCACACATAGCAAGATAATCTTCCACAGCGCCATGGAAATCTTCCACAAGCTCCTGTGCGGTGGTTCCCTCGTAAGAAATCAGCGCACGGATTCCCTGTACCTTGCCGAAAAGGAGACAATCTTCTTCGGAGAATTCTATGCTTCCGATATAGCCGCGATATTCCATGGTATTGTTCACAGCAATCCCTCCTGTTCCAAAGCTTCAATAAGTTGTTTTACCTGATAAGAGAGCAATTCTTTTCGCGGATGTGGCTTGTGCAGCAAAATCGGCGGATGGTCGTCGCATACAAACATGACGCGGGAACCGCTGGTGCGGCCTTTGTCCGACCTTTGATAGCCGAAGTAGCGCAGCAGCGTCTCTGCTTCTTCAAACGTGAAATCCTTGGGCCGGGACTTCAGGCGTTCAATCAGCTTTTCTTTCTGTCCCAAACTATGCCCTCCTTTATTATCAGGTTTCCGAACTCATTATACCACGGAAGAAAGAATTGTGCAACTAAAATTAGTTGCTTCAGTTTATGAACGCAGAATGCTTGACAGCAGTCAAATACTTGGCTTCCTATACAACCTGTAGTATAATTATTATAGAAAGAGCGAACGAATGTTCTTTTAATAATACCAGGAGGTACTGCCTATAGATGTCAGAAACATATAAGCAAGCGCCCCGTCTGATTCACCGGGGCAGCAAATTCAGAAACCAAAGTCCCAACTTTTACCAGCTCCCGCAGAACCTGATGAGCACCATCTTCTATGAACTCAACGGCAAGTGCGGCAACCAGATCAAGCTCATGTGCGTCCTGATCGGCACGGCAGGCAACGGAAGTTTCCGCGTCAGTCAGCGATGGATGATGGAACAGACCGGAATGGATGAAAGCGGCTACAAACGCGCCCGCAAGGCCCTGATAGATCGCAAATGGATTTCTCTTGAGAACGGATGCCTGTATGTCAACTTCGATGAGATTTGGAACCAGAGATATCAGGCCCCGCATGATGCCATGGCATCAGGATTCGATGGGGAAGCATCAGGTCCGGATGAAACACCCTCGGGCGGTGACGCCTGGGCATCGGAAATCCCCACAGGCATGAAAGCACCCGCATCAGACATGGGATGGGGTGATGAGACGCCCGGGCGTGACAACACTCCAGGGTGCATCAGATCAACCAGGGATGCATCATGCGGAACCGGGGATTCATCAGATCCAGGCCGGGGAGCGGTGACAACACCTGTAATAAATAATAATAAAGAAGAACATAAAGGTTATAATACAAAAGTTTTACCGCCGCAAGCGGCGGTGGGGAGGCATGAAGAGGGGGTATCGGGCCGGGAGCCTGAACGCCGGAAGAAAATGCTCTCCTACGATTTCCTGGATGATGAGTAATCCGACAGAGTTGTTTCTTTGACTCTTCCTGCAATCTGTGATATAATGTTAATGTAAGGTAAAGAAAGAACTTTTTCAAAGAATATTCATTTCACCTATTTTCCAATTTTTCTACTCACAAGCCACAACCCAATAGTCCCTCTGGAGGCCGATTTTCAAAGAATATGATGCGGCCTTAGCCACTGCTTTGCCTATTTGAAGAAATTTGACCGCGCTATGCGCAGAAAGGGAACCACTATGAAAATCAAAGCAATCATTGAAAAAAAGTGGTCTGAAATGGCAATTAATGAAGCTATGAACAATCCGAGATATATCGAAGAATATGAAGATATCAGTGACCGTCTGGAATTGGCAGCACTTGCATGGGCAAGAAAGCAAAATCTTCATTGTTGTCCGAGTGAAAAAGAAGATAGTATCGCAGCCTATGATATCGGCGAAGGGATTGAAGCATATTTTTATGACTGCATGGTGGATAACTATATTGCTGATTACGTCGAGAAGCTTGCTGCTGTCTGAGTGTTAATTGTATGACTGCTGATTATATCTATACCCACGGCTACACCTACGACTACCTTGTTTGCTATTTCCTGCCGGAAATCTATGACCCTTATTTCCGGCAAGATTATGCGGCAGAGATAGAAGAGGACGAAAGGCTTGCCTACAGCCGCTACATCGCGGCACTACTACCCTACGAACCGCATTACGACCAAATCATCCAATACCTATACGACAAAGAGGACGCTATCGTAGCGTCCTCTATTTTTGTATACCCATCATCCGCACCACTTCATCGTGGCTATAGCTTATTGGATTTGTGTCGTATTCTGCTTTTGCTTCCTCGTATGCCCGCAGGTCGTCTTTATCCTCTGCCTGTTCAATTCCATATTCATATATGGCGTCGCTCGGCAGGTCTATTTCATCATTCCAGAACACGCAGGTGCGGCTCTGGTCAAGTTGAACCTGCTGAAACAAACCATTGACCTC
Source organism: Clostridia bacterium (assembly GCA_017481065.1). The sequence continues at coordinate 14,187 of JAFUPT010000017.1, forward strand.
CCGCAGAAGTCCATATCCCGGCAGGTGCATATCTTCCTTCACATCGTAGGTCACGCGCTTCCCATCATCAAAGGC
>JAFUPT010000081.1 GCA_017481065.1 Clostridia bacterium
GCCTTCTCGGCAGCTTCCTTCAGGCGCTGCAGAGCCATGCGGTCGCCGCGCAGGTCGATGCCGTTTTCCTTCTTGAATTCGTTGGCGATGTAGTCGATCAGGCGCTGGTCGAAGTCGTCGCCGCCCAGGTGGGTGTCGCCGCCGGTGGCCAGAACTTCAAAGATGCCGTCGCCGACTTCCATCAGGGAAACGTCGAAGGTGCCGCCGCCCAGGTCGTATACCAGGATCTTGTGGGCGTCGCCCTTATCGAGGCCATAGGCCAGGGCAGCTGCGGTGGGCTCGTTGATGATGCGCAGAACATCCAGACCCGCGATGCGGCCGGCGTCCTTGGTCGCCTGGCGCTGCGCGTCGGAGAAATAAGCGGGAACGGTGATGACGGCCTCGGAAACGGTTTCGCCCAGGTAAGCTTCGGCGTCCGCCTTGAGCTTCTGCAGGGTCATGGCGCTGATTTCGGGGGCGGTGTAGGCCTTGTCATCGATGTTTACCTTATAATCGGTGCCCATGTGGCGCTTGATGGAGATGATGGTGCGGTCCGGGTTGGTTACGGCCTGGCGCTTTGCAACCTGGCCGACGAGGCGCTCGCCGTTCTTGGCAAATGCCACAACGGAAGGAGTGGTGCGGCCGCCTTCGGCGTTGGCGATAACAGTGGGCTCGCCGCCTTCCATAACGGCGACGCAGGAATTGGTGGTGCCAAGGTCAATACCGATAATCTTAGACATGTTTATATCCTCCTGAAAATGAAGTGGGTTGATTGCGGGTTTGGTTATATATGAAACTTCTGCTTAGAAGAAGTGGGCTGTTAATCAGCGCATACCTTGACCATTGCATAACGAATGATCTTGTCCTTGACTCTGTAGCCCTTCTGGAATACCTCCAGAATCTTGCCGGGTTCATCGCCGGCTTCGCGCATCACTGCATTGTGCAGCTCGGGATCAAACTGCTCGCCGAGGGAGGGAACCTCCTCGAAGCCGAAGCGCTTGAGCCCTTCCAGCAGGGAATTAAGGGTCATTTTCACGCCGTCCACAACGCCCGCCTGTTCGCCTGCCTTTTCGCCCGCCTCAATGGCGCGCTCCAGGTTATCGATCGAGGGCAGGATGGCCGCGAGGGCTTCGCGAACGCCGTCTTCATAGCCGTCGGCGCGGGCCGTCTGGTTGCGGCGCTTGAAGTTCTGGAAATCGGCCTGGGTGCGGCGGAGGGAATCCAGGTATTCATCCCTCTGGGAAACCGCCAGCTCCAGCGCCGCCTGCCACTGTTCGATGGTGGCCTCCGGCTGCTGTTCCTCGGCAGCCTGTTCAGTCGCCTCGGTCTCTACGGTCTCCGGCGCCTTCTCCTCCGGCGCGGGGGTTGCTTTGTTGTCCTTCTTCTTCATGATAAGTCCTTTCCAAATATGAGGTTATGCTTTTCTGTTGGACAGTAACTCGCTCACTGCCCGGCTCATGAATTCCAGCACGGGAATCACGCGGTTGTAGTTCATGCGGGTGGGGCCGATGATGCCCAAGGTTCCGGTGGCCTGGTCGCCCACCCGATACTGGGCGGTAACGATGGAGCAATCGCTCATCTCCGGCACATCGTTTTCCGCGCCGATGCGGATGGTGACCTCCATGCCGCCGCTGCGGCCGATCAGCCTGCGCAGCGTATCCTTGGATTCCAGCACGGCGAGGAAATTCTTGGCCTTCTGCACATCGCTGTACTCGGGATAATTCAAGAGCTTCGAACTTCCGCCGATCACCACATCCGTGGGATCATCCGCCTCCAGCTTCTTTTCGATCACCCGCAGGGCCTCGCCCATCAGGCGGCGGTTGTTCTCGGTATCCCGCAGCAGCTCGGAAAAGGTCTGCCGCACGGCCTCCAGGGGCTTGTTTGCCAGCCGCTGGGTGAGCATGCGGGAGATGGAATAAAGATCATCCGCATCCAGCCCATCGGGCACCCGGATCACCGCATCCTTCACGATGCCGAGGTTGGTCACAATGATCATCAGCGCCGTATTTTCAGCCACCGGCACCAGCTGGATGTGGCGGATGCGCAGGGTGCCGAGCTTCGGGGCAACGATCACGGAGGTGTACTGCGTGGCGTCTGCCAGTACCTGTGCCGCGCTTCGGATCACACCGTCCACCTGGGCGCTCCTTGCCTGCATGTAGCCATGCATCTGCTCCCGCTCATCGTTGGAGAGCTTTCCCACCTTCAGCAGCCGGTCCACATACAGGCGGTATGCCTTATCGCTGGGAACGCGGCCCGCGGAGGTGTGGGGCTGGTCGAGGTAGCCCAGCTCCTCCAGATCGCTCATCTCATTTCGGATGGTAGCCGGTGAAAAGCCCACGCCGGATTTGCGGGATATGGTTCTGGAGCCCACGGGCATCGCGGTGGTGATGTAGTCGTCAATGATGGCCTGCAGGATCAGAAATTTTCTGTCGTCCAGCTGCATCGGGCATTCCTCCTTTCCGGCTTCCAGGCTGTTAGCACTCAACAAGACCGAGTGCTAACGTCTGAATATAATTTAGCACTCGCCGCCGGATTTGTCAATAGTCTCGGGCAGAAAAATTGTAAAAAATAAGTTTGCCCGCCTTTCCGGGGCGTTTCTTCCTTTATAGAATTGTTTTTCTCTGAATCGCAGCCTTTTATCCCCAGGATTTAACCCTGAGCGATTGTAAAAACATGGCGAAACTGTTGAATCCCGGGACATTATGTGCTATAATTTCAGTTGTGTGATTAATCGGATGCCAGATACGCCGGAGATCTGACAGTCCGGTTAGAGTGAGGTGAAATCCATGAAAGAGAATATCCATCCGAATTACGGCAAGGCAATCGTTCGCTGCGTTTGCGGCGAAACCTTTGAGACGGGCTCCGTGAAGAAGGAACTGCGCGTAGATATCTGCTCTAAGTGCCATCCTTTCTATACCGGTAAGCAGAAGCTGGTTGATACCGGCGGACGTGTAGACCGCTTCAAGAAGCGCTACGGCATGTAAGAAGAAAAGCACCGGGAGGCTTGGCTTTCCGGTGTTTTTTCCCTGTCCAATGCGCGATTGGCAAAGATCACAGCAGACCGACCATTCGCGCCGGTCTGCTGTTTTTATTTCATAAGAACCGGGTTTGAATTGGCGGCGTGCGATACGCTGTTCCAAGAAAAGGAGGCGAATGCAAGATGGCGAAGCGCAAACACTTCGGCGGAACCCCCGTTTCCGAGGGCGTACGGCTGGAAGTCGGCAAATACACCGTGTTCGCGGTGCGCAAGGCGGATAAGGATATCGCCATGCGCATGCGCCGGGAACCGAGGGAGTTTTTGCGCGTCATGATGCGCATACCCTTCCTGCGGGGCGCAGTTCGCCTGGTGCGGGATGTTTACCGCTTCTTTGACGGCATCGCCGAATCCGCAGAATTCAAGCCCCAGCGCGTGGTGCGCGGCACGAATGCAGAGCGCGGCCTCGCCCGCTTCCTGCATGTGCATCCCCAGAGCATCGTAACCCTCACCAGCGCGGTATTGCTGGTTTTGATCACCTTTGTGTGCCTGTACGCCGCGCCGCTGGGCGCGGAGGCCCTGCTGGAGGACGCCGCCTCCCTCTCCCGCGCATGGGTCAACGGCATCGTATGCGCGGTGCGGGTAATCGGTTTCCTCGCCGCCGTGGGGCTCACGGGGCGCCTGCGGGTGTTCAACAGGCTGCTGATGTACCGCTGCGCCATCAACAAGGTGACCAACTGCTACGAATGCGGCGGCAAGCTCACCCCCGAAAATGCGGCCCGCTATCCCAGGTATGCCCGCCGCAGCGAGCCCGCCTTCCTGATCAGCGTGGTAGGCATCTCCCTGGTGCTGTTTTCGCTGCTGCGAATTGATAATATGCTGCTGAGCATTGTTCTTCGGCTGCTGGTCATACTCGGCGTGGCGGCGGTGCTGAACGAGCCCTTCTCCGCGCTGGAAGTGGCGGAGCTGAACTGGGCAACGCGCATCCTGCGCACACCCATCGACTGGATGCAGCATATGACGACACTGGAGCCCCATCCCCAGATGCTGGAGCTCACGGTGTGCGCCTTCCGGGCCGCGTTGGGCGAGCTCGATGAAGAGAAATGACAACTATTTGAGAGGTGACTCTGTTTGACCATTTCTGAATGGTTAAAGGGCGCGAAGGAGGCGCTGGAGCAGTCCGGATGTCCGGACCCGGCGGTGGATTCGCGCTGGATTGCGGAGGATGTGCTCCACATGTCCCCTTCGGCGCTGCGCTTCGAGGCAAACAATGTGCCCGGCGCCCAGCAGCTGGCGGAAATGAACGAATGCCTGCGCCGCCGCATGCAGGGCGAGCCGGTGCAGTACATCCTAAAGCGCGCGGATTTCATGGGCCTGCAGCTCTATGTGGATAGCCGCGTGCTGATTCCCCGGCAGGATACCGAAACCCTCGTGGAGGCCGCGATTGTGGAACTCCAGAGCATGCGGGAGCCCAGCGTGCTGGATATGTGCGCGGGCAGCGGCGCCATCGGCCTGTCCATCAAAACCCTGGTGCCCCGCGCGGAAGTAACCCTGACCGATGTGAGCCAGGGCGCGCTGGAGGTTGTCAGGAAGAACGCCCACGACCTCGGCGCGGAGGTAAGCATCCGCCAGGGCGACCTCTTCAAGGCCGTCGGCCGGGAGAAATTTGACCTCATCGTATCCAATCCCCCCTACATTCCCCGGGCGGATATGGCGGAACTGCAGAGGGAAGTGACCTTCGAGCCGGGCATCGCCCTCGACGGCGGCCTGGACGGGCTGGACTTCTACCGCCGCATCGCTGCCGACGCGGGCAAGCATTTAAAGCCCGGCGGCTGCATCTACCTGGAAGTGGGCGCGGGCGAGGCCCAGAGCGTGAAGGAACTGCTGGAAAGCCAGCTGAACTGCCGCCATGCCGGCGTGATCGCCGATCTGAACGGCATCGAGCGCATCGTTTGGGCGAGGACATAACAATAAGGAGAAACCATGGCTGAACTCTCTTTTAATGAACAGGAAAGAATTGCACGCCAGCTTGAGGCCATCGAGGGCCGCTTTGAAGAACTCTCCATCCGCATCACGCTGCCCGAGGTCATCTCGGACAGCGCGCTGTTTACCCGGCTGATGCGGGAGCACTCCGATATGGAGGAACTGAACGCCATCGCTGTGGAATACCGCCGCCTGCGGGAGGAGATCGAGGCAGCCAAGGAGCTGCTCGCCGACCCCGATATGCGGGAAATGGCCGAAGAGGAGCTTTCTGAACTCAATGTCCGCTATGCCGAAAAGACCCAGGAAGCCCGCATCGCCCTGCTGCCCAAGGACCCGGACGACAACAAAAACGCCGTCCTTGAAGTGCGCGCGGGCGCGGGCGGCGATGAAGCCGGCCTGTTTGCCGCGGAGCTGCTGCGCATGTACATGCACTATGCATCCGCCCACGGCTGGAAGACCGAGCTCATCGAGGACGGCTCCACCGAGCTCGGCGGCATCAAGGAGAGCGTGGCGCTGATCCAGGGAAAGAATGTTTTCCAGAAGCTGAAATATGAATCCGGCGTGCACCGGGTACAGCGCGTGCCGGTCACTGAATCCACCGGCCGCATCCATACCTCCACCGCCACCGTGGCGGTTCTTCCCGAAGCGGAGGATGTGGAGATCGAAGTGAACATGAATGACCTGCGCATCGATACCTACCGCGCATCCGGCGCGGGCGGACAGCACGTTAACCGCACCGATTCCGCCGTGCGCATCACCCACATTCCCACCGGGCTCGTGGTCACCAGTCAGGACCAGCGCAGCCAGATCCAGAACCGGGAAAAGGCCATGCGCGTGCTCAAGTCCCGCCTGTATGATATGCAGCGCCAGAAGCAGCAGAGCGAATACGCCGACCAGCGCAAGGGCCAGGTCGGCACCGGCGACCGCTCGGAGCGCATCCGCACCTACAATTTCCCCCAGGGCCGCGTCACCGACCACCGCATCGGCCTCACCCTGTATAAGATCGATAACATCATCAACGGCGATCTGGATGAAATCATCGATGCGCTGACCCTCGCGGAGCAGACCGCGCTCTTGCAGGAAGAAAACTAATCCAAAGAAGGAAATCAAGTTGAAAACCCAAGTATTGAAACCCGACAGCGCGGCGCTGGAGCTGGCGGCAGGGCTGATCCGGAGTGGAAAGCTGGTGGGCATTCCCACGGAGACGGTGTACGGCCTCGGCGCGAACGCCCTCGATCCGGAGGCCGTGGCCAGCATCTTCGAGGCCAAGGGCCGCCCGGGGGACAACCCGCTGATCGTGCACATCGCCGAAATTTCGGAGCTGCGCCCGCTGATCGCTGCAGAGCCCTCGGAAAATGCCCGGAAGCTGATGGAAGCCTTCTGGCCGGGTCCGCTCACGCTGATCTTCCCCCGCTCGGAAAAGGTGCCGCTGCGCACCACCGGCGGGCTGAACACCGTGGCCGTGCGCATGCCGGCCCATCCGGTTGCCCGGGAAGTGATCCGCATGTCCGGCCTTCCCATCGCCGCGCCCAGCGGAAACCGCTCCGGCAGGCCCTCCCCCACCACCGCCGCGCACATGTTTGAGGACATGGATGGCCGCATCGACCTGATTCTCGATGGCGGCGAGAGCGATGTGGGCGTGGAATCCACCGTGGTGGACATGACGGGCGATGTTCCCCGCATCCTGCGCCCCGGCGGCGTGACTCCCGAGCAAATTGAAGCCGTGTGCGGCGGCTGCATCGTGGATTCCGCCGTGATGCGCCCGCTCAAAGAAAACGAAAAGCCCCGCTCCCCCGGCATGAAGTACCGCCACTACGCCCCCGCAGGCCAGCTCACCATCTTCCGGGGCAAGCCTGAGAAAGTGATCGGGGAAATCTGCGCCACCTATGACCAGGCTCTTTCCGAGGGCCACAGGCCGCTGATTCTCGCCCTGGAGGAGAGCATTCCCCACTACGGAAACCGCAGGCTGGAATCCCTCGGCAGGGACGCTCAGGAGATGGCCCACGCCATCTTCGCCGCCCTCCGGGACGCCGACCACCTGCATGCCGATGTGATTCTTTCCGAAGGCATTGAAACCGAGGGCATCGGCCTCGCCGTGATGAACCGGCTGGGCAGGGCCGCAGCCTTCCACATCGTAGAACTCTGAGGTACAAGCATGAACATCATCATCAAACCCTATTCCCGGGAAATCATAAACGAAGCCAACGCCATCTGGAACCGGGTGGTGGAGGACGGCGTGGCCTTTCCCCAGGAGGAATTCCTGGATGTTGAAAGCGGCCATGCATTCTTCTCTGAACAGGATTTCACCGGCATCGCATACGACGCGGATACCGGCGAAGCCGTGGGCCTTTACATACTCCACCCCAACAACATCGGCCGCTGCGGCCACATCTGCAACGCCAGCTATGCCGTGCGCGCCGACCTGCGGGGCCATCACATCGGCGAGGCGCTGGTTCGCCATTGCCTTGCAAAAGCCAAGGAGCTGGGCTACGGCGTGCTGCAGTTCAATGCGGTGGTGGCCAGCAACCATTCCGCGCTGCACCTCTATGAAAAGCTGGGCTTCGTGCGCCTCGGCGTGATTCCCAGGGGCTTCCGCATGAAGGACGGCCACTACGAGGACATCATTCCGCACTATCACGAATTATAATGTTGAAGGTCAGGGGCGCTGCCCCTGAACCCCCGCTTTCCCCTTGACCCCTCAGAAAAAGGCCGCGATGCGGCCTTTCAGAATTTACAGGAGGAAATGGCATGGATATCAGCTTCAGAACCGAACAGGGAAGATTCAATTACCGCGTCTGTGCAGTGATGCTGCGCGAAGGCAAGCTGCTGACCATGCAGGATGAACTTTCCCCCTATTCCTACCTGCCCGGCGGGCGGGTAAAGATGCATGAAACGGCGGAAGACGCCATCCGGCGGGAAATCCGGGAGGAACTGCACATTTCCGTGCAGCCGGAGCGCCCGCTGTGGCTCTGCCAATCCTTCTTCACGGACGCCGCCAACAGGGAGCGCTACCACGAAATTTGCCTGTATTACCTTGTGGATGCTTCCGATAACCTGCCGCACGGCAGCTTTTCCATCCCGGATAACGGACATGAACACATCTTCACATGGGTTTCCCTTCCAGAATTGAAGGATTTCAATCTTGTTCCTGAATTTATCAAGGAAAAAATATGGAAGCTGCCGGAGAAGATCGAGTTCATTACAGAGGCGCAGATATGAAGCTACCGAAAAGAAAGCACATCCGCCTGAAGGATTATGATTACGGGCAGGGCGGGGCATATTTCATTACGATCTGCACCAAAGACCGTGAACCCCTGCTCGGAACAATACCTGTAGGGCGGGATGCCCACATCCCGCCGCAAACCAAACTATCTGCCATCGGCGGAATTGCGGATAGGCATATCCGGAAGATAAACGATGTATATTCCACCACACAGGTGGAGAAATACATTATTATGCCGAACCATATTCACTTGCTTCTTGTTCTGGCAGATAACACCGATTCAGACGGCGGGATGTGGGCATCCCGCCCTACGATTCAAACCATTGTTCGTTCATTCAAAACAATGGTCACCAAAGAAATCGGTCACTCCATCTGGCAGGCATCGTTTTTTGACCACATCATCCGTGATGAAGATGAATTCCTTGCAGTTTGGAAATACATTGATGAAAACCCACTGAAATGGGAATTGGATGAACTCCATGTATAAAAAAATCCAGCCCCTCAGCCATCCGGCTGAGGGGCTTTGCCTATCTTATTCTTCGGTGGTTTCCGGGGTTTCTGCGCCCTCGGCTTCCTCCTCGGGTTCGGCCTCGGCGCGGGCCACGCAGACAACCTTGCTGTCCTCGCCCACGCGCATCAGGCGCACACCCTGGGTGTTCCTGCCGAGCACGGAAATGCTGCTCACGGGAGTGCGGATCACGGTGCCATCGATGGTGATGATCATCAGGTCCTCCTCATCGTGCACCAGCAGCTGGGCAGCCAGCTTGCCGGTCTTTTCGGTGAGGTTCATGGCCTTGATGCCCTTGCCGCCGCGCTGCTGCAGGCGGTATTCCTCGATACCGGTGCGCTTGCCGTAGCCGTTTTCGGTGATGGAGAGCACCTGCGCGCCCTCCTCGATGGCAGCGAGGTCGATCACTTCGTCCTCATCGCTGAGCTCGATCAGTTTCACGCCCATGGCGCTGCGGCCCATCGGGCGCATATCGTTTTCATCGAAGCGGATGGCCATGCCGTTCTTGGTGCCGGCGAGGATTTCCTTGGAGCCATCGGTGAGGCGAACGCCAATGAGCTCATCATCATCGCGCAGAACCACGGCGATCAGGCCCGCTTTGCGCAGGTTCACGAATTCGCTGAGCTCGGTGCGCTTGATGGTGCCCTTGCGGGTGGCCATCACCAGGTACATGCCCTCCGCCTTTTCAACGGGCATGGGCAGCATGGTGGTGATCTTTTCGCCCGGGGAGAGCTGCAGCAGGTTCACCACGGCGGTGCCGCGGGCGGTTCTGCCGGCCTCGGGGATTTCATAGCAGTTCAGCTGGTACACGCGGCCGCGGTTGGTGAAGAACATCAGCGGATCGTGGGTGGAGGTGACGTACATCTGCTCCACGAAGTCCTCCTCGCGGGTGGTGGTGGCGATCACGCCCTTGCCGCCGCGGCGCTGCGCGCGGTAGGTGGTCTTGGGCAGGCGCTTCACATAGCCGAAGTGGGTCATGGTGACCACCATGTCCTCCTCCTCGATCAGGTCCAGCATATCGATCTCGCCGTCGAGGGCGGAAATTTCGGTGCGGCGCTCGTCGGCATACTTATTGCGGATTTCAAGGATTTCTTCCTTGATGATGCCCAGCACCAGCTGTTCATCCGCCAGAACCGCCTTGTAATAGGCGATCAGCTTCTGAAGCTCCGCATACTCGGCCTCCAGCTTGTCGCGCTCCAAACCGGTGAGGCGCTGCAGGCGCATATCAAGAATCGCCTGTGCCTGGCGCTCGGAGAGGCCGAAGCGCTCCATCAGGGCTGCCTTGGCTTCCTGGCCGGTGCGGGATGCGCGAATCAGGCGCACCACTTCATCGATGTTGTCCAGCGCAATCAGCAGGCCTTCCAGAATGTGGCTGCGGGCCTCGGCCTTGTTCAGGTCGTACTGGGTGCGGCGGCGGATTACATCCTCCTGGTGCTCGATGTAATGATGGATGATCTGGCGCAGGGAGAGAATCTTCGGCGTGCCGTCCACCAGGGCCAGCATGATCGCGCCGAAGGTTTCCTGCAGCTGGGTGTGCTTGTAGAGATAGTTGAGCACGATATTGGCGTTCACATCGCGCTTGAGCTCAATAACCACGCGCATGCCGCTGCGGTCGGATTCATCGCGGATATCGGAGATGCCGTCCACGGTCTTATCGTGCACCAGCTCGGCGATCTTTTCGATCAAGCGGGCCTTGTTCACCATGTAGGGAATCTCGGTGATCACGATGCGCTGGCGGTTGCCGCTCATCTCCTCGATTTCGCTCTTGGCGCGCACAATGATGCGGCCGCGGCCCTCATGGTAGGCGTCGTAAATGCCGCGCTTGCCCAGGATCACGCCGCCGGTGGGGAAATCCGGGCCCTTTACGAACTGCATCAGGTCGTCAACCGTGCAATCCGGATTGTCGATCATATGAACCACGGCGTCCACCACCTCGCCCAGGTTGTGGGGCGGGATGTTGGTGGCCATGCCGACGGCGATGCCGCTGGAGCCGTTCACCAGCAGGTTCGGGAAGCGGCTGGGCATAACTGCCGGCTGCATCAGGGTTTCATCAAAGTTGGGATAGAAATCTACGGTTTCCTTCTCCAGGTCGCGCACCATTTCCAGGGAAATCTTGGAGAGGCGCGCCTCGGTGTATCGCATTGCGGCCGCGCCGTCGCCGTCCACGGAGACGAAGTTGCCCTGGCCGTCCACCAGCATGTAGCGGATGGAGAAATCCTGGGCAAGGCGCACCATGGCGTCGTAAACGGAGCTGTCGCCGTGGGGATGATACTTACCGAGCACATCGCCGACGATACGGGCGGATTTTCTGTGGGGCTTATCCGGGGTCACGCCCAGCTCCGTCATGGAATAGAGGATGCGGCGGTGCACCGGCTTCAGGCCGTCGCGCACATCCGGCAGGGCGCGGGTCACGATAACGGCCATCGCATAGGAAATAAACGATTTTTTCAGTTCCTCCTCAACATCCATCGGAAGAAGGGTACCGATATTTTTTTCATCAGCCATAATTCGCTTCCTCCTTAAATCAGATGTCGAGATCGGCTACGAGCTTTGCATTCTGCTCGATGAATTCGCGGCGGGGTTCCACCTGGTCGCCCATCAGCAGGGTGAAGAGTTCATCTGCGGCGATGGCGTCCTTCAATTCCACGCGGTACATGATGCGGGTTTCCGGGTTCATGGTGGTTTCCCAGAGCTGCTCGGCGCTCATTTCGCCCAGGCCCTTGTAGCGCTGGATATCCGGCTTGGAATCGCGGCCCAGCTCGTCCAGGGTCCTCTGCAGCTCCTCATCGGAGTAAACATACTTCATGAACTTGCCCCTGCTCACCTTGTAGAGCGGCGGCTGGGCGATGTACACATAGCCGTTTTCGATCAGTTTGGGCATGAAGCGGTAGAAGAAGGTGAGCATCAGGATGCGGATGTGGCTGCCGTCCACGTCGGCGTCCGTCATGCACACGATGCGGTGGTAGCGCAGCTTGGTCTCGTCGAAATCATCGCCGAAGCCGCCGCCGAAGGCAGTGATCATGGATTTGATTTCCTGGTTGCCCAGGGCCTTGTCCATGCGGGTTTTTTCCACGTTCAGAATCTTGCCGCGCAGGGGCAGGATGGCCTGGAAGTGGCGGTCGCGGCCGCTCTTGGCGCTGCCGCCTGCGGAATCGCCCTCAACGAGGAAGATTTCGCACTTGCTGGGATCGCGCTCGGAGCAGTCCGCCAGCTTGCCCGGCAGGGCGGCGGATTCCAGCGCGGTCTTTCTGCGGGTGGCCTCGCGGGCCTTTCTGGCGGCCTCGCGGGCGCGGGAAGCCTGCAGGCACTTGTCCAGCACGGCGCGGGCGGAGGAGGGGTTCTCCTCAAAGTAGGCGGAGAGCTGCTCGGTCACAAGGCCGTCCACCAGGGAACGCACCTCGGAATTGCCCAGCTTGGTCTTGGTCTGGCCCTCGAACTGGGGCTCCACCAGCTTCACGCTCACAATGGCGGCCAGGCCCTCGCGCACATCCTCGCCGGTAAGGTTCTGGTCATTGGCCTTGATGATGTTGCGCTTGCGGCCGTAATCGTTGATCACCTTGGTGAGGGCATTGCGGAAGCCGGCCAGGTGGGTGCCGCCCTCGGGGGTATGGATATTGTTGGCGAAGGTGAAAACATTCTCGTTGAAGCTGTCGTTCCACTGGAGGGCAACTTCAACGGTGGTGCCGTTCTTCACGCCTTCGATGTAAACCGGCTTGGCAAAGAGCGGGGCCTTGTGCTTGTTCAGGTATTCCACGAAGGAAACGATGCCGCCCTCGTAGTGCCAGCTCTGCTCGCGCACCGGGTCCACGCGCTCATCCCGCAGGGTGATGCGCACGCCCTTGTTCAGGAATGCCATCTCGCGGAAGCGGGTCTTGAGGGTTTCAAACTGGAAATCCCCGGTCTCGAAAATGCCGGGCTCGGGAACCTCGCCGGTCTTCACATCGGGCTTGAAGCAGATGGTGGTGCCGGTGCGCTCCGTCTCGCCGATCACCTTCAGATCATAGAGAATCTGGCCGCGCTCATATTCCTGCTGGTAAACCTTGCCATCCTGGTAAACATTCACCTTCAGATGGCTGGACAGGGCGTTTACAACGGAAGCGCCCACGCCGTGCAGGCCGCCGGATACCTTGTATCCCCCGCCGCCGAACTTGCCGCCGGCGTGCAGCACAGTGAGGCACACCTCAACAGCGGGCCTGCCCATCTTGGGATGGATGCCCACCGGGAAGCCGCGGCCATTGTCCTGTACGGTCACGCTGCCGTCCTGGCTGAGCGTCACCACGATGTGGTCGCAGAAGCCGGCCAGCGCCTCATCAATGGCGTTGTCCACAATTTCGTATACAAGGTGATGAAGGCCGCGCTCATCGGTGGAGCCGATGTACATGCCGGGGCGGCGGCGAACCGCCTCCAAGCCTTCAAGTACCTGGATTTGACTCTCGTCATAATGATTCTCGTTATGCATGAATCCAACCTCTGTCAGGGCGCTGAAACCGCGCGTTTCAAAATATTTTTCTACTATATTATTATACCACTTTTTTGCACATCAATCCATAGTCTGTGCATGCTGTATAAAACTTTAACGTATTCACGCCCCTTTTCGGCCCAAAGCGCCCTTTTTCCGCCCTCCTGCGCCCTTGACAAGTCCCCCCGTTCGTGGCATAATAAGGGAGCGTGCTTCCTTAGCTCAGCTGGATAGAGCGTCCGCCTCCTAAGCGGAAGGCGTTCGGCTCCCCTGACGAGGGTTATCACGTACTATGCGCCCATAGCTCAGCTGGATAGAGCGATCGCCTCCTAAGCGATAGGCCGGGGGTTCGAATCCCTTTGGGCGCGCCAAAACCACTGTTTTTGCCCCTTTACGGGGCGGAAACGGTGGTTTTTTTGTGTCCATACGGGATATTCGGTTTCCATTGCGGATTTTTCTGCAATCGGGTTCGGGCGAAGGTCGCCTCCCAACCTTCAGCCCGCGAACCGCAGGTTCGCCATGCCTTTGGGCGCGCCCTTTCTCTGCTGATTTCGGGCGAAGATTGACTGATATTTGCTAATTGGATTCGAACGGTTTTCAGTCTCCAACCCGGTTTGCTAATGACTTGCTAATGGAGATTAGCAAGTCATTGCTGCATTCTGTCCGTTGAGCAGCGCTGCCAATGCGCTGACCAGTTCCGGCGACCGCTGAATCTTTTCGATCAATGCGGCCAGTTCGGCAACCGGCTGCGGCTCCTGCGGCGGCTTCACCTCGCGCAGATCCGGGTTGGAATAGAACGACGCCTCGAACTTCTGGGCGTTGACCTTGCGATCCTCATCAAGAACATGGGCGTAAACCTTGGTAATCATGTCGATCTCCGCATGGCCGGTATCGCCCTGCGTGGCCTTCAGATCACCGTGGTTCAGCTTCAGCTTGTAGGTCGTACTGGAATGGCGCAGCGAGTGGAATACTACGTTGGGAAGCTCCGCCTTCTGCTTCAGCCGGTTGAACTCCTTCTCCAGCACGCGCTGTTCCACAGGCCGTCCGTTCTCCTGTGCCAGCACCAGATTAAAGTCCTGATACTCGGCGCCCATAAAGTCCTTCAGCTCGTCCTGCGACTCCTTCCACTTGCGCAGGATATATGCCACCGTCTTGGGAAGCCAGATCTTACGCACACTGCTGTCGGTCTTGGGATGCTTGAGAATCAGGCGAGTCTTGGGATCGCCTGCGATGGGATCGAAGATGTGATAGATATCCTTCTCCCCCAGCACGTCTATCGCACGCTTGGTGGCCCGTGTGAGCTCCTTATCCACATAAACCCATGCATCATCAGCCGCAATGTCCGCATCGCTGATATGGACGTTATCCCAAGTCAGGCCCTGTATCTCGCCCATGCGCATGGAGCAGGCAAAGGCCAGATTCATGGCGATATAGAGCTTGCTGTCCTCGCAGCTTTCCAGCGCCTTGCGGATGCTCTCTGCATTCCAGATGTCGCGCTTGTTGTAGCGCGTGCGCGGCAGCACCGGATGGTCAAACGGATTCTTAGAAATCAGATCCCAGCGCACCGCCTGATTGAAGGCGCAGCGCAGCAGCTTGATGATTTTCTCAATGTTGGTATCCGTGAGATACCGGCTGGTGGCCTGACGTGTGCGCGTGCTGACTGCCGGCGTCTTCTGAAGCGTCTTGATGAGCTGGTCAACGGTACGTGTGGTGATTGCCTGAATCTCCAGCTTGCCGATGGCCGGGTTGATGTAGTTGGCGATAAGTGCGCAGTTGTTGTCGTAGGAAGAAACGCCCCATTTCTTTTCGCCGTAGAGCGCAACAAAATCATTCAGAAATTCCTCCACCGTCTGCTTGACCGGCGCAACAAAGGTGCCGGTCAGCTGCTGGTGTTCAATCTCCGCCTTGAGCTTCTGCGCCTCTTTGTAATTTGCGCATTTCTCCCACTTCTGCTTGCTTTCGCCGTGTTCGTTGATGTAATTATAGACTACACTGTATGTGTTTTTTCTCTTGACAATGGATGCCATGATGATCCCTCCTGTGGTGGAGTGGGTTTCTAAAATGAGGCAGATGAAGATTCCAGCGAAGCGAGCTGCAATTCAAGGCACTTTCCCGCAGGTTTACTGGCGGTAAATCAAGGGGAAGTAACGCAGAAGTGCAGTTTGATTCGCAGAAGATTCATCTTGTTGAATTTAGAAATCCGCTCCTCAAACCTGATTCTCCAACCACTCGTCGAAGGACTTCCGGGAAATACGGATAGCCGTTCCGATTCGGATCACCTTGAAATGATTCTCCTTCACCAGATTGTAGGCGGAGTTGCGTCCAATGTCCAGAATGTGCATGATGTCCTCCACGCGGTAGGTTTTCTGCGCATCATTCATTCTTTCAGCTGCCATGCACTGTTTTGTGTCCAAATGATAGTACTATAATCTTTTTCTTGTGTATATTTTTATTGTATCTGCATCGGAGTTCTTTTCCATTGCCTGTTTGGATATAATTCGCCCTTAATCATATCCAATTTGGATAAGTATCCTCTATCAATATGATAATTGCATTCCAGCCCAATGTCGATGGCCAGATAGACCACAATTATGTGGCCTATCAGTACACAATTTTCATTTTGCTAATTGCAATCGCGCCATATGCTTAAATTTCCACTCTGGCAACAGCTTGTTTCGCTCATTATTGACTTCCGTTTTTCAGTTCCCACTAATATTATCCTACCAAGCGAACCAAAAGTCGACGACCTATCGGATCCCAATTTCGCTTAAAATGTACGAATCAGGTCTCTTTTGGTTCTGGACAACATTCATACATCATGTCGTTTGTACGCAAAAACTCTCAGCACAGGAATTCCCATGCCAAGAGTTTTGCTTTTTTCGTTTTTTGTAGTATATACCGGCAGGACAGGTAGACACAATGCCACCCACCGTCCTTTTTACCGCTCATCGCAATGTCACGTCAAAGAAATTCTTCCTGCCAACGGTTCGCTTGGTCAGGAATCCCTCTTCCTCCAGCTTCATCAGATCCTGACGGGCTGTTTCAAAAGAAACCTTGAACTTGCTGCGCCACTTTTCCGTGGTGATGGTAGGGATGTTTTCGCTGACCATCCAATGCGCACCCTTGAGAATACGCTCGAATTCTTTTGCATTGCCGAGCTGTACCGCAAGTTGCTGTACCCGTTTGAACTTCGCCATGTGCTCGTGGATGCCTTCGACACTCTGCTCCAGCATAGCAGCGTAGTATTCTAGGAAGTAGGTGAAATCATAGCCGTTTTCCGGTGATTGCGAAGCACGAATCGCCTTATAATACTTGGAACGCTCCTGCGCCAGAATACCGGAAATCGGGAACTGCCGGATGAAATGATATCCGGCCTTCAGCAGAATCATGTAGGCGAGCGCTCTGGCTGTTCTTCCGTTTCCATCAAACAGCGGATGCACAGTCACAAAATAGATGTGCGTAACACATGCTTTGATGATGGGATGCACATCGGGATCTGCGATATACCTGAGCAAATCGTCCATCATCGGCTTCACATACTGATGATCCGGCGCAACGTACACCACTTCCTGCCGTCCGGAAACGACCTGAACGCCATCGTCACGGTAGCCGGGCTTCACGTCTTCATCCAGCGTTCCATCCGTCAGAATACGGGCAATTTCCAGAATCACCGCTTCATTGATCGGACCATCCAGATGTTCAAGGACGAATTTCAGGGCTTCGTAATTATTGAGAATCATGCGCTCGCTGCGGTCCTTCGGCGCCGCGCCGCTCACGATGAATTCGCGCGCACGCTGGCGGGTACTGTACGCGCCCTCAATCACGCTGGAATAATAGGCTTCATCAATGATTCCTTCATCATGCTCATACTGCGGCATGGCTGCAATGGATTCATCACGTGCGATTTCCACGAAACGGTCTCCCGCCTGCAGGAGCTTCTCCGTAGGCGCATACCAGTATGGATGACCATCCCAGGATTTCAAAGGCAGCACCACTGCATTCTGTTTGCGATATGCCAATGCATCCGGCCAGAATTCCGAGATAGACGCAGATACCGGCAGCCGGTACATGACCTCTTCGCGCGGATAATAGTTATTATAGAAATACTGAAGAAGCTCTTCATGTATCATCCAGCCATCACCATCCAATTCAAACCTATCTCTATTATATATCAAGTTTATCTCCAATTCAAGTCAATTATTCATCATGCCCGATTGGGCATTGGTGCAAGGAATCTAATTCATATAGAATTCTTCATCGATTCTGAGCCCAAAGGCATCTGCTCTTTTGTTTGCGAACACTTCAATCATGAAACCTGCAAGATACCTGAAGCCATTATATTTTCCAGTCAGGGCACGCAACCGTTCTTTGTCATTCGAATATTCCAGCCTTTTATACCCTTTTTTCATCTCGATACAGATCAGATTATTGAATCCTGTTCGCTGATCAAACCCGCGCTTATGTACGATCAAATCTACAACAATGTTGCGGCCGTACAGGCGCTTTATAGTATGTTCTTTGCCCATATAACCGCGATTGTATTCAACGTCCACTACATAATCGCTGAATTCTGATTGCTTAATTTGCTTTTCGAGATATGTAGCAAATTTTGCACATATGCACCGCTCGCTTAGATCATTACGAACCAAATATTGCTCATTTGCATTGAAATCGGCGATGGCTGCTTCCACATACGCCTTCATTTTCTCCTGCTGTATGTTCATAATACTCATCCTCCGTATATTCATGATTCAATTATACAGCCGTTCCATGCAATTGTCCAAGCAATATTCCTATGCGGATCTTCTCCGCCTCTATGGGACAAATTGGCCCATTCGGTAGCCATAATGGGGTTTTAGGGGCATCCGCCCCTAAGTATATGGTTGGCGGGAGCCAACCATCAGGTATTCGGATGGATATCCGAATGCGATGCTTGCCAGGAATTATCCCGACTTTTTACTGCTAAAGATGCATCAATTCCCATTCTTTTACTTCGGGTCATTTTGACCCGAACGATCCTTTCTTCACTAATATAAATCTGTTTTTAAGGCCAATGCGGCATATACTTATCCAACACCCCCTATTTCTCTTCCTTGATAAGACGGCATTACTTTGCTATTTCGGAGAAATGCATTGTAGAGCTGAAAAGGGATAATAGTTGTGGTCCTTCTTGTCAGTTTTATAACTGACAAGAAGGACCATTGCTTATGCTTGTAATTACAGATGGCGTGCAATTATTCCGTCAACATCAGCGACATTGTAGGAAACATCATTGCACCAGATACCAAATTCACCAACACAATTGACTGTTTCGATCCATTCTGCAAGAGCCTTACGCTTTTCCTTGTCTCTCCTTGTCTCTTGCCCCTTCGTTTCCAACACCAGAGTTTTGCCATTATCAAGGCGAATCAGGTAGTCAGGAGTGTACTTGCGGACAACACCATCGAAAACATACAAAATTTCGAATCCGAGGTGATCATTTTTTACCCACGCTTTTACATGATCGTTTTTCTCAATCACATAGGATTCTGTTGCTTCCCAAGAACTATCGAAAACGCAATGGCTAATGTGAGAATGCTGAGTAATGCAGCATGGCTTGCTGGTAAACCACGTCGGCATGTCGCCAGTCGAACGCACCCTCTTGTTAGGATCAAAGACAGGAACTGCTTTCTCAGTCTGTTCCATCTTGATAAATCCCCACAAATGCTGAACAATCTTGTTCATGTTCATCATGTAGATAATGCGTTGACGCACAGGATCAATGTTGAACAGCGGTGGATTGATTACAATAGCACCAGAATTCAGGTATTCTTCAACCAGACGGATAACCTGTCCCAGTAATCCAAGCTTTGTTCCCTTTGATTGCCAAGAGGATTTCATCAGGTCATAAACCTGTCCTGCCGTCTCAAAGATAATCCGTTGCATTCGCAATTCGGCATCAAGCTTCTGCAAATCAATCTCCGTACACTTGGTTAGGTCTGTCTTGCCGTCAATGATAGGTGCAAGATCAGCACGCAAGCGCGTTTCGGAGGCTTCGATCTCCAGCGTATCAATCTTATCAAGATCAACACTCAATTTGTGTTTGAATGTTCTGTCGATTCTGATAATGTTAGGCCACGAAATCTGATACTCTGTGCGATCAGGAACCACTTCAATCTGCGTTTTAGGCGGCACTGTGGGCGGCGTACCCGCTTCATCAGACTCATGAGGTAGGAAAGTAAAGGGAATGCCGAAGATGTTGACGTATTCCGCTGTAAACATGTCGCTACCTTCTGCCAAATCATACGATGTACGGCGCAAACCACGACCAACAACCTGTTCACAAAGGAGCTGGCTTGAAAACGCGCGAAGTCCCAGAATGTGAGTAACAGTTTTTGCATCCCAACCTTCTGTCAGCATACCAACAGAGATGACATTCCGAATTTGTTCGCCACGTTTTCCTTTTTGACCAACGGTATCAACGGTTTCTCTCAGAATTGCTGCGGCGTCTTTCTTACTGAGCTTCTTTTCGCCAGATTCATCATCAGGTATAGTTTCCACGGGGGTAGCATCACCCGCTGCGTCCATTGTCTTGGAATCAATGTGAACCGTCAGTTCGGGTACGCACAATTCGTGCACTGGAATTCTGTTATGATCAAAAGCGTATTTGATTCGCGCTGCCGTCTCTGTTCTATTCGCAACAGTGATCATCACAGGAGGCACAACAGAGCCAGCTTCTTTCCAGGCTTTGTACTGTTCAAACCAGTCCATACCCAGCAGATAATACGCTTGCGTCAGAAGATCGGGAAGTGGTTCTTCTGGATCAGCGCGACGGTTGATGTCATCCTTCACTGTTTCATCTGCGTAGATATGATACAGCTTAGAACGGAACGTATTCGCATCCTGAACGCCATCATCACGCACAACGACGCGCGGCGTCTTGACCAATCCAGATTCAATACCATCATTCAAGCCGAAGTCGCTGATGACCCAGCCGAATAGGGCTTCTTCATCATTGCGCTTGCCTGAGGGAGCAAAAGGCGTTGCAGAAAAATCATAGCAAGTCAGGATGTTGCGTGTTTTATGAATGCGATCCAGACCGCTAATCCAGATCGTCGCCTGTTCTTCTGCTTCTTTTTCCTCTTTGGAAAGCTTTCCCTTGTTTTCGGGATTCTTTCGCCATGCATGATGTGCTTCGTCATTGATTACAAGAATGTTAGATGCATTCGCCATTTCGCCAAGCACTTCGCGGGTAATATGCTTCATCACTCTTGGCTCCACGTTTATCTACGCTCTTGCGCTTCGCAATGGTTTCTTCATCATCCCATGCAAGTGCTTGCCAGTTTGTAATCAGTACCTTGCCTTGACGTAGCTTATCCATCAACGCAACAGGAACGATGTTGAATTGCCTGTAATAGTTAACATCACCGCCTGTCTGCAAAACTTGCAGTCGGCTTTTTACTGTCAGGCCGGGAGCAACGATGAATACATACTTGGAAAAGCGTTTATCCTGCGGATAGGCAACCTTATTACAAACCATCCACGCAATAAGCATAGCCATGACCGTCGTTTTACCGCCGCCTGTGCAAAGCTTCGTACAAAGTCTGCGGAAAGCACCGCCGTCACTTGGAATATCAATACCAACCTTCTGTGCAGCCGGAGCTTCCGCCAGCCACATGAGTGTTTCCATGGCGTCAAGCTGGCAGAAGAAGAATTGATACTGTCGCGCGTCCTTGTCATTCCAGTGATCCAACAGTTTCTTCGTGACGCCGGTAACGCCGGGATATCCCGCTTCGCGCCATGCTTTGACGCGAGGACGAATCTTGTTGACAAGAGGCAATTCGATGAATTGGCCGATATCATTGTACTGATTGGAGCCTTGTCCCGCAATGAAGTAACCAGCGGGGCGGCGTCCGGGTTCTTTGATGAACCGCTGACCGTTCAGATCATACTTCCAATGATGTTCTGGCTCACGAAATGCCGAATTGATGATTAGCTGTTCAATTCCTGCCATTATTCATCACCAATCCTTATCACTTTCAGGCTTTCAATGCCACGGTCATCAATGATCTTTACAGCAATACGGCTGTTGGGCTGCACATGGAACCAAAGCGATTCACAACCGGCGTACTGTTCGATCTTCTCTTGGTCAATCTCAGCACGCAGCGTCTTAGCGAGTTTATTCCAACCATCCTTTGCGCCGCCCATCGGGAAGAATACCTGTTTCGGCTCGATGCACATGCCATCGTAGTCCGTATCAAGCATCCACATAGCAATGCGAGATGTAGAGCCGGACTCAACCGTGCCTTTTTTGACGTCGTAATAGTCGAAACCCTTGACCTTCACCTTGCAGCGAGTCTTGCTGCGGCCATCACGGATCAATTCAACGTCAGGCTGACCGACAAGCCAGAAGGACTGGTCGGAAGAACGCTTTTTCTTCAAATCGTCCGTCATCAGGTCAGTGTTCATCTGTGCTTTCAGCAGCGTTACGCCGGGATAGATGAATTCGTCGATGTCCTTTGCGGCTTCCGGGTCAAACTGGAAAGCAGCAAAAATAACCAGCTTGGGCGCAGGACGCAGACGTTCGACTTCATCCATCGCCATGGCAACCATGCGCGAGTCAAGAGGCTTCGTTTCGCCAGCAAAGCAAATCACTGCGCGGCGAGGTTCTTCTTCCTTGGTTTCCGCTTCTGCTTGCAGATATTTCGTGCCGGACATTGGTTCTACGCGACTGAATTCCAGACGCACGCCGCCACGGCCCAAGATACCCGTTGCGCGGAGCTGGTCACGCCAGTCGGTCTGCTTCGCAGTCAAATCTTCCTCTGCATCATCCAGTTCATCCAAAGGACGGACAACCGGCGCAGGAAGTGCTTCAACAGTGAAGGGGCCAGTTATACGAACTTTCTTCTTGTCGATCTCAGGTTGATCATAAAGAATTTCGGATGCAGGAGGCTCATTGTTAGCAATAGCTTTCAGCGTGATATGTGGTACTGTCTTATAAACAAATCCGCTTCCAACACCCTGTTCCTCATGTGCCAATTTATAGTAATCAAACGTCGCAGTCATTAAGCGTTGTTTTGCAAGAGCGATTGCAACACGCGATGTATCACAAGTAATCCATCGGCGTCCCCATTGTTCGGCAACAAATGCCGTTGTGCCGCTTCCACAGGTTATGTCCAAAACCAAATCGCCGGGATCAGTTGTCATCAGCATACATCTTGCAATTACTTTGGTATAGGTCTGAACAACATAGATATTTTCAGTAGAAAAGGTACTTTGTACTGTATCAGTCCACATATTGTTCAAAGCAACCACCGGAAAATCATCGATGTAGCGTTTGTACGACAATGTATTTCCAATGCCCAATAGCCGCCCTGCTGCGGCGAGATTCGGCAAACCTTTTAAGCCGGGCTTCCAGTGATTACCCGCTGACGGATAGTACAGTTTTCCTTCATACTCAAACGGTTTTGAGCCTTCTTCCGACGCTCCTTGCGATGTAATATTTGCTGTTCTAAATCGACGGCCCACGGGCATGGGAGCCTTGCCGGTAAGTTCGTCCTTTGTTAGGCGACGCCATGAGCCATCTGGCAAATCAATACAATTGTAGGAAGAATCGGAAACATCATCACCCAATAATCCATACAAAAGACGACTCTTGACCTTAGATTTATCTTTCGCAAACCACACCAGATAATCACATACACCAGCAACAATGTTTGATGCTTGTCCCGAGGTCTTTTTGAAAGAAATCTGAGCGCAGAAATTTGATGCTCCAAATACCTCTTCGACAATATTTCGTACATAGTGCAAATTCTCATCACTAATCTGAACGAATACACTTCCCGAATCGGCCAGAAGCTCTTTTGCCAGAAGCAAACGATCTCTCAAATATGTCAAGTACGAATGAACGCCTAATTCCCAAGTATCACGGAATGCCTTGATCATCTCTGGCTCTTGGCTCAAATCTTCATCCTTTTTATCCTTGACGTCTCTTTTATTCACGAACGGCTGGAAATTGGAACCGTACTTGATGCCATACGGCGGATCAATGTACACCATCTGTACCTGACCAGCCATACCTTCTTTTTCAAGCATGGAATTCATGATAACCAGACTATCACCAGCAATCATGCGGTTCGTCCAGTCAACGCCGTGCTGATAGAACTGAATAGCAGTTTGACGTCTACGCATACGTTCCAGCGGCGTTTCAAACATGCTCAACTGTTCCACTTCGGGCGCGTAATGCTCACCAATCGTCTGCACAGCGTTGATAATACGATGCGGCTTAATGGATTCATGAATGTGGATAGAGGAAGTAGGTACGTCAAAGCTCATTCCTTCTGCTTTTCCTGCCCATTGCAGAGAGGGATCAATGTGCGGATCGTACTGATAGGTTTTCACCTTTTCCTCAGACTTATCATGCTGCGCCATGCCAACAGGCGGGTTGTTCGCACGCTTCTTATCGTCATGCGTATAGGCTTCAATCTCCCGCAGCTTGGAAATATCAATATCCAGTGTCTGATTTTTTGCTCTCCGTGCCACTTATTTATCCTCCTGTTCACTCATTGTGCCGTTCTTTATGTGGTAAGCTATATTTCGTGTTGTACAGAACTCAATTACCCTTTCAGCACATTCATCATAGAATTTCTGATACTCACGGTATTCGGATACAACTTTGTTATAATGCAGACGCCCGAAAATAATCTTATCAGTAAAAGCCAATGCATTAAGCAGATCATCGAGGTTTTGCTCAATGATATTGGGCGTTGGATACGGTTCAATGCTTACCCATGTGTTGCACCCCTGATCACTTAAGAACCTGAGCGCGTTTAGCCTTTCGGTTAAGCTTGATGCACCGGGCTCATATTGCTGTCTGAATTCGTCGTTCAGAGAAACCATCGTGATACCATACTCGTTGCGCTGCGGCAGTGCAGCTAGAGACTGCGGAAGAATTCCCTTGGTTAATACGGAACATTTCACTCCATAAGCGTTTGCCGCGCGAAGCACCGACATGCTCAACTCAGAAATATCCTCTCGCCCATACATAAAAGGATCTGTTGTAAAGCAAAGATGCAGTGTTTCTATTTTATCTCTATAACGCGGCAATTCTTTCAACAATATCTCCATGGTATTCTCTACGATTTGCGGTTCAATCCATTCTTCATATGTCTTCACTTTTCCGAACCGTTTGGCCATCATAAAAGCATAACAGGGATACTTACAACCATGGGAACATCCCTGAACATGGTTGAGCGTATAATCGCCATATTCTACGCCAGTTTTATAAATCAAAGATTTGCGAATCACATTAACTCACGCCTTATTTCTTATTATCCAAAATATGATTTGCGACCTTCATCGCCAACCCCTGTGCTCTAACGTTTTTGCTTGCTACGGCAAAGCAGAACAGGAAAAGTGGGCTGTTCCTAGAATTGAAAAGGATACGGGATTTGTTCGACACTGCTGGAAAGATAGTGCCGAGCCTATTTTCGATATATGCCTTTAGAGATTTCGTATTTGCAGTACACATTTTCGAATGATCATCAAACATATTAATTTGCGGATCTTCTTTGTAGAATTCGGTCTCCCAGCTATTATCACCAAATATTGCATTCAGTTTGGGTTTCCATGTCGGATCTACTTCGCCCTTCCTCTTCATCATGCGGTTTGCTGCATTGAACGGAAAAAGGTACCACACATCAATTGCTTCGGTATTGGCGATTGCTTGAAGGGTTTCCCATTTTACATCAGCCGCATAGGGATCGAGGAAAAGGACAGCGCGTACTTTTTTCCAATCTACTTTCTTGCAGATATCCAGCAAGACTGTATTGCAATCGTCGCTGAAGATTTTGACACGTGCCTTATGGTCAGGGAATTCGTCTGTGACCATCTGCTCCAATTCGCTGGCATATTCCTTATTCTTTTCAATGAAAACGTACTCAGCGAATCGTTCTTTTGCTTGCAAGGCCAATTTCGCAGAACCGTCAACTTCCTCATTTGTATCACCCATGCGGATCTTGCCCGTTCCGGCAAACGCATCAATGTAAATTAACTGGAACGGCTGTTTTTTGAGTGCCGTCACATAGAAGTCTAGATAGTCGGAAAGAATATTGAGTTTTTCGATTGTCCAAGCACCGCCGAAATTCTGTTTTGTACTCATTACATCCATTCCTCCTTTATCGATTGTATACATACACCGTCCCGCGTCCATTGCCAATCTTGATGATCGTGCCATCCTTCACTAGATCACCAAGAGTCCTTTCAATGGTTGTGGCGCTGATGTCCGGGCAAGCGTCCATGATATCCTTTTTCGTCACCTTGCCCAGCTTGTTTTCAATGAACTGGCGCACGCGCTCCGGCTTGGAGATTCCCTTCGTGGTCAAATGCTCCACGCGCTCAGAGAATGTCTTGTATGCGCTCTTGATGATCCCCAGCATGTAGGAGACGAAAGGCATGTAATCATTCGTGCCGTCATGCCAGCCGGTAGAGCTTGCTTGCAGCGCATCGTAATAGGTGTCCTTCGTCTTTTCGATCAGCATTTCGATACTGATATACTTGCCGACGATGTATCCGCTACGATAAAGGAGCAAGAGGGTCAAGAGGCGGCTCATGCGTCCGTTGCCATCGTTGAA
>JAFUPT010000082.1 GCA_017481065.1 Clostridia bacterium
CGACACCATGCCCCAGTGGGCCGGCTCCTCCTGGTACTTCCTGCGCTACATTGATCCGTTGAACGACGATTGCCTGGCCAGCCTGGACGAGCTGAAGTACTGGCTGCCCATCGACTGGTACAACGGCGGCATGGAGCACGTTACCCGCCATCTGCTGTACTCCCGCTTCTGGCATCAGTTCCTGTATGACCTGGGCGAGGTCTCCTGACCCGAACCCTATCTCAAGCGCACCGCGCAGGGCATGATTCTCGGCACCGACGGCGAAAAGATGAGCAAGAGCCGCGGCAACGTGGTCAACCCCGACGACATCATCGACGATATCGGCGCAGACGCCTTCCGCATGTACGAAATGTTCATGGGCGCCTTCGACCAGGCCATTCCGTGGTCCACTGACGGTGCGCGCGGCTGCAAGCGCTTCCTCGACCGCGTATGGCGCATGATGGAGTTCATGACCGAGGATGATTCCATCTCCGAGGACATGAAGTTCGATGTGCATTCCACCATCAAGAAGGTTTCCGAGGACTTTGAGCGCATGAAGTTCAACACCGGCATCGCCGCAATGATGTCCCTGGTAAATGCCTTCTATTCCAAGGGCAGCATCACCAAGGGCGAAATGGGCGTGCTGATTCGCCTGCTGAACCCCGTTGCGCCCCACATCACCGAGGAAATCAACGAGCTGTGCGGCTGCTGCGAAGGCGAGCTGATCCGCAGCCAGTGGCCGAAGTATGACGAAGCCGCGCTGGTGAAGAGCACCATCGAGGTTGCCCTGCAGGTGAACGGCAAGGTTCGCGGCCGCATGGATGTGCCCGCAGACCTGACCCGCGAAACCGCCCAGGAATACTTCCTTGCACAGGACGAAGTGAAGAAGATCATCGGCGACAAGCAGATCAAGAAGCTGGTATTCGTTCCCGGCAGGCTGGTGAACATCGTCTGCTGAGCAGCGTGCCGCTGCAGGCAGAAATGCAAATTTGCCGCCACTGATTAAAGCGGCAAATTTGCATACAGCTGGCTTTCGCTAAGCCCTGCCAGGGGAAATGATTCCCTGTGTCGGCTGCACCACACTTTCAGTGTGTCGCAGCTACGCGTCCGGTGACACATACCAATCCTTGGGATTGATATGTGTCAGTCGCAAAGCGACCAACAAACCCTTTGGGTTTGTTGCCTTGGACATCCAGTGTCCACGCCGCTAGTCGACCTGCGGTCTCCCTCCTTGGAACCCTCCGCAAAAGGCACGCAATGCGTGCCTTTCGAATATCATCTTAACATGTTCGGGACAATTTCCCGCGAAATCACATTGACATATATCAATACATGGTATATAATATATTCAGATCGATAAACTTCTATGTGAGGTTCCAATGAACAACAGTCATGCAGCGCGCATATTCAAGGCTTTTTGCGATGAAAACCGCATCGCCATACTTCGTTTGCTGCAAGGCGGCGAGATGTGCGCATGCAAGCTGCTGGATGCGCTATCCATCAGCCAGCCGACCCTATCCCACCACATGCGGATTTTATGCGATGCCGGAGTGGTGAATCCCCGCCGCGAGGGAAAATGGACCCATTATTCCCTGAACAGCGAGGGCTGCGCGGAGGCCATCGCGCTGCTGAAAGAGGTTTTGAACCAGGATTGAGCGGGTTGGAAGCCCGCTTTATTCGGGCTTTCATATAGACAAATTTAAATATATGGAGGTATTGCTATGTGGCGCTTTATTCAGGATGAAATTCTGGGCATGCAATGGCTGAACCGTTTGCTGGGCAGGATGCTGGCCGGGCTGGGAATGGATGTGAGCGGGAAAATCGGCGGCAGCCTGCAATTTTTCATTTACGATGTGATCAAGATCATGGTTTTGCTGGGGATATTGATTTTCGCGATTTCTTACATCCAGAGCTATTTTCCGCCGGAGCGCACGAAGAAGATACTGGGGCGCTTTCGTGGAATTGGCGCGAACACCATCGCCGCTCTGCTTGGCACGGTGACGCCCTTCTGCTCCTGTTCGTCGATACCGATTTTCATGGGCTTTACCAGCGCGGGCTTGCCGCTGGGCGCAACCTTTTCCTTCCTGATTTCCTCCCCGATGGTGGATTTGGGATCGCTGGTGCTGCTGATGAGCATATTCGGCTGGAAGGTGGCGGCGGCCTATGTGGCGCTGGGGCTGGCAATCGCGGTGGCGGGCGGCACTTTGATCGGGCATCTGCACATGGAAGCCCAGGTTGAGCGGGATGTGCACAGCGATGTGGAGCTCTTGCAGGAGGGTTTGGGCATCCGGGAGCGCTTGTTTTACGCATGGGAGCGGGTATATTGGACTGTGCGGAAGGTGTTTCCCTATGTATTGGCGGGCGTGGGCATCGGCGCAGTGATTCACAACTGGATTCCCGAAGAATTCATTGTGCGCCTGCTGGGCGGCGGCAATCCGCTGGGCGTGGTATTGGCTACCATCGTCGGAATTCCCATGTACGCCGATATCTTCGGCACGATTCCCATTGCCGAGGCCCTGCTTTCCAAGGGGGCGCTGCTGGGCGTGGTGCTTTCCTTTATGATGGCTGTAACCACCCTCTCCCTGCCCTCCATGATCATGCTGCGGCGGGCGGTAAA
>JAFUPT010000083.1 GCA_017481065.1 Clostridia bacterium
GAGCGGCCTTCTTGGCCTCGTTGAACAGATCGCGCACGCGGCTCGCGCCCACGCCCACGAACATCTCTCCGAAATCCGAACCGGAGATGGTGAAGAAGGGCACGCCGGCCTCGCCTGCAACGGCGCGGGCCAGCAGGGTCTTACCGGTTCCGGGCGGGCCCACGAGCAGGATGCCCGTGGGAATCTTGGCGCCCACGCGGGTGAACTTCTTGGGATTTTTCAGGAACTGCACGATCTCCGCCAGCTCCTCCTTCTCCTCATCCGCGCCGGCCACATCCTTGAAGGTGACCTTGTTCTGGGAGGGATCGGTCTGCTTGGCCCGGGATTTGCCGAAGCCCATCATGCCGCCCTTGCCGCCGCCGGTCTGCTGGCGCATCAGGAAATACCAAAGCAGGGCGAAGAAGCCCAGCATCAAAATGATGGGCAGCCACTCCGCCAGCCAGCTGGGCTCGGGAGGCAGCTCCGTGGCGAAGCTGAAGGCATACTGCGTGGGGCTCACGCTGTGGTCGAGCACGCTCTCGTAGATCAGGTTTACATCCTCATAGAAGCGGCTTTCGCTGGGGATGACCACCGTGAAATCATAGCGGGAAGGGAATTCGCTCTCGGCAATCTGGCTTCCTTCCTTCAGGCCGTAGAGCATGTTTTCCTGGATTACGATGCGCTCGATGGACATTTCGGCGTTTTCAGCAGGAATGCTTTCACCCTGCTGGGCGCGCAGATCCGTCTCCACCCACTCCAGGAACTGGGAGTAATTCAATTCAGCAGCAGTTACCGGAACGCCGGAATCCAGCATCCAAACCACGCCGATGATCACCGCCAGCAGCAGCAAATACATCAGCGGTCCCTGCAACATCCTTTTTTTCTTCTTCAAACCGGAAATCCTCTCTTTCTGTTACCGAAAGCTGAAATATATTGTAACCGCGCTATATAAACGCAGTATGAACACGGGGCAAATTCATCAGAGTTTTTCGTATACCTGGGGCTTGAGCACGCCGATGTAGGGCAGGTTGCGATAGCGCTCGGCATAGTCCAGGCCGTAGCCAACCACGAATTCATCGCCGATTTCAAAGCCGGAATAATCCGCCTTGAGGCTGATGCCCGGCGCGCGGCGGGCAGGCTTATCCAGCAGGGTGGCCAGCTTGATGCTGGCGGCGCCGCGGGATGCGAGCATGCGGGAAAGGTAGCTCAGGGTGAAGCCGGAGTCCACGATATCCTCCACGATGATCACATGGCGGTTTTCAATGGAAGTGGAAAGGTCCTTGCGGATCTCCACCTCGCCGGAGGACTTGGTCTTGTTGCCATAGCTGGATACGGCCATGAAATCCATCTGCAGCGGAATATCCATCTGGCGCAGCAGATCGGTGTAAAACATTACAGCACCCTTCAAGATGCAAACCATGGTGGGGTTCTTGCCGGCGTAATCCCGGGCAATTTCTGCGGCCATTTCGCGAACGCGATTCTGAATCATTTCCTCCGAGAGCAGTACCTTTGCGATATCGTTCGTCATTATCGTACCTCCGAATTTATTCGTCCCTGGTAAAGCAGCCTGTTGTAATGCGCACCATGCGCATGGTATTCTCCTGAATGCGGGCATCCTGGGCGATGCCCATGCCGCCGATCCAGAGCACGCGGTTTCCCACGCAGATCAGCGGAAGAAAATCCCGGATGGGCCGGTCAATCTTTTTGTCCGTCAGGTAATCTGAGAGCAGCCGGTCGCCCGGCGCGCCCAGGGGATGGAAGCGGTCGCCCTCCCGGCGGGTCCGCAGCGCCGCGCCCTCGAGCGCGCCTGCGTCCAGCACCTCAATTTCCCTGTGCTCCCGATCGATTTCAAAGGTTCCGGCCTCGGCAAAAACCCGGCAAATTCCGGGAAGTATGGTCTCTCCCGATGTGTTCAGCGGAACCGCCGCGGGTTTTTCAATCCCCTTCGGGAGAAAATACAGCCGACGGCCCGTGCGCTCCACCGTGAGGCTGCCGGAAATTTCCAGCCGTCCCCGGGGCTTTTGCGCCATGGAAATGATTTCATCCAGCTTTGCGGCCGCCAGCGAATCCGGGCAGAGGCGGCGGATACAGCGGCGCAGCACGGCTTCCTCCGGCATGCCGGAAAGGTCCAGCCGCTGCCCGTAAGGGCCGCGCTCCAAATGATTTGCCAGGTAGAGCTCCGCCATCCGGGCGATGCTCTCGCCCTCGATTGCGGCGATGCGGCCGTGGCGCGCGATGGCCTCGATGCAATGAGGATAGCTTTTCTCGATTTCGGGCAGTACATTCAGCCGGATTGCGTTGCGGGGATTATCGGGAACGGCGTTTGTTCCGTCCTCCCGCCAGCTTATGCCCCGCGCTTCCAGATATTTCCGCAGCGCATCCCTGCGCACGCCCAGCAGCGGCCGGTACAGCCCGTCCCGCAGGCGCGGCATGCCGCAGATGCCCTCCGGCCCGGTTCCACGGAACAGGTGCATCAGGATCGTCTCCGCCTGGTCGTCCATGTGGTGGGCGAGGGCGATCCAATCCGCGCCGCATTTTTCCTGCGCTTCCCGGAGGAAGCGGCGGCGCTCCTCCCGGGCGGCTGTCTCGATGCCGATGCGCCTCCCGGCGGCGATGGCGGGAATATCCAGCCTGCCCTCGATCAGCTCCACGCCCAGCTCCCGGCAGATTTCCCGGCAGAAGGCCAGGTCGCCGTCGGCCTCCGCGCCGCGAATGCCGTGGTGCAGATGGGCGGCGGTCAACTGAATGGAAAGCTCGCTGCGCCGTTCGGCCAGCAGGTGCAGCAGCGCCACGGAATCCGCGCCGCCGGACAGGGCCGCAAGCAGGTGCCTGCCCCTGGCGTCCTCAAAGCAGAATTCCGCAGTCATGGCATACTCCTCCATCATATTCTTACATTATAACGCTTTCAAATAAACATCGCAACCGCTTTTCCACGAAAAATGGTTTATTTGGAAAATAAAGCGGTTAAAATCCTGCTATTGCAGGGAAAAAATGTAAGTTTTCGCGATTTTGCCGCGCATTTTTCCTTCGCTGCGCCAGCCATTGGCAGCATAGCGGGCGATTGGCAGTTTGTCCGGCGCATGTCCCGGAGAAAATGAGCCTGTGTTCGCGGCAGCGGGCGCAAAACAGATGGGGAGATGAGGGCGAAAATGATGAAGGAGATGAATTTTGAACCGCTAAGGCGGCGGCTCGGCGCGCTTGCGCTGGCGATTGCGGCGGCATTCGCGCTGGGAAACCATGGAAGCAGCGGGGCTGCGCTGGAGCAGCCGGCGGTGGCGGTGGTGGAGCAGCGCATGCTCATACCCGGTGGCAAGGCGGTGGGCATCGCAATTGAAACTGAGGGCGTGATCCTGGTGGGCACCTCCGACCTCGGCACGGTGAAGAGCCCCGCCCGGCAGGCGGGCCTGAAGCCGGGGGATGTGATTACCAAGGTAAATGATACGGCGGTCAACAGTGCGGAGGATTTGGCGGCCATCCTGAAGGCGGGGGAGGGCGCGGCCGTGACCGCCATGCGGGACGGCGAGGAGAAAAAGTTTGAAATCATTCCCGCCGAGGACCCGCGGGATGGCCTGCCCAAGATCGGCGCGTGGGTGCGCTCCAGCACGGCGGGCGTGGGCACGCTCACCTATATCGATCCCCGAACCGGGGAATACGCCGCCCTCGGCCACGCCATTTCCGATGTGGATACGGGCGTGCTGCTCCCAGTGGCGGATGGCGGCCTCTATGAAAGCGAAATTGTGCGGGTGAATAAGGGGGAAAAGGGCCGCCCCGGCGAGCTGGTGGGCGATTTCCTGAGTGATGAGCAGCAGCTGGGCAGCGTGAGCGAAAACAGCGATACCGGCGTCTACGGCGTCTACACTGCGGCGGATACCAGCGATCTGCTCTATCCCGGCGGCCTGCCGGTGGGAAGCCGGGAGCAGATGCACACGGGCCCTGCCCAGATCATTGCCGAGGTGGATAACCAGGTGCGCGCCTACGATGTGGAGATCGAGCACATCGAGCCCGACGGCGCCCGGGAGCTGCGATCCATTGTGGTGCACGTTACCGATCCTGATCTGATCGGGCGTACCGGCGGCATCGTGCAGGGCATGAGCGGCAGCCCGATCATCCAGGACGGCATGATCGTCGGAGCCGTAACCCACGTTTTCGTGAACGATCCCACCCGCGGCTACGGCATCGGCATCGAAGCCATGCTGGAAGCGGCATAATACAGCGGCAGGGGCAGATTGCCCCTGCTGTTTGCACGTTTTAGATTGTTTCAAAGCAAACAGCGACGGCGGAGTAGAAGGGCTTTGCGGCGTTTCCCCCTTTCAACCAAAAGTAGTGCAATCATCCGGCGGATGCAACTGCCGGATGATTGCTTTTCTTTCCGGGAAATGCTACATTTTGAACTGCCGCCCCATGGGGTGTTGAAGCATTTGCCATAAAGTGGTATAATGTAGCCATATTAGGAACGGAGAAATTTATGCAGACCATCGAAACCATCAGCTGGGTTGTGCGCATCCTGGCGCTGCTTGCCGGCGCGTGCTACCTCTACCAGCTGGTATACCTGTTTATCCCCTTTTTCAAAAAACATAAGCCCCACAAGCCTGCGCAGCGCAAGCGCTATGCAGTCCTGATCGCCGCGCGGAACGAGGAGCGGGTGCTGCCCTCCCTGCTGGACAGCATCGCCGCCCAGGATTATCCCGCCGAACTGGTGCGCGTATACGTCTGCGCGGACAACTGCACGGACCGCACCGCCGCCGTTGCACGCCAGCGCGGCGCGACCGTTTTCGAGCGAAATGATACCCGAAACATCGGCAAGGGCTATGCCCTGCATTTTCTGCTGGAAAACATCGATCCCGCCAGCTATGATGTCTGCCTCGTAATCGATGCGGATAATGTGCTGGAGCCGGATTACATCCGCCAGATCAACCGCAGCTTCTCCGATGGCTACGAGGCCGCCTGCGGATACCGGAATTCCATGAATTTCCTGGATAATTGGATCAGTTCCGACTATGCCCTCTGGTATTTGCACGACTGCGTGCACCTGAACCAGTCCCGCATGCTGCTGGGCGTCAGCTGCTGTCCCAACGGCACGGGCTTCGGCTTCACCCGGGAATTGATCGAGAGATGCGGCGGTTGGAACTTCTTCACCCTCACCGAGGACATCGAATTCGATAACTGGTGCGCGGTGAACGGCGTGAAAATCGGCTATTGCCCGGACGCCATGCTCTACGATGAGCAGCCCACCACCTTCGCCGTCTCCTGGCGGCAGCGCACCCGCTGGATGCAGGGCAGCATACAGCTCTCCGTAAAGTATGGCGGCAAGCTGCTGCGCGGCATGTTCCGCAATAAAGGCAGCCGCTACGAATGCTTCGAGGCCATGTCCGTGAGCATCTTTGGCTACGGCATCACCGTATTTTTGATGCTCGCCGTCACGGCCCTTACCCTGCTCACCATTCCGGCGAATATGCGCATCGTCCTGCTGCTGGCCAGCCTGCTGCTGATTTATCTGGGCCTGTTCATCGTCGGCGCGATCACCATGGCCACCGAATGGAAGAAAATCCATGGCCCTGCATCCCGGAAGATCGCCTGCATGTTCACCTTCCCGCTCTTCATGGTCACTTACGTTCCCGTGGCCATCTGCGCGCCCTTCCAGAAATTCCAGTGGAAGCCCATCGAGCACACCGGCGATACGAGCGCCATCCCCCGCAAAGAGGAAAATATCGGCTGAGCCGAATTCATAAAAGAGAGGAAAAGCAAAAATGAAGAGATCTGAAATCAATTCCGCCATCGCATGGGCGAAGGAACTGCTGGAAAAGAACAATGTGCACCTGCCGGAGTATGCCTACTGGAGCATGGACCAGTGGCAGGCCAACAAGGATAAGATCGATACCATCCGCAAGGTGATGCTCGGCTGGGATGTGACCGATTTCGGCGTGGACAAGTTCGATGAAATCGGCGGCGTGCTCTACACCGTGCGCAACGGCGATCTGAAAAATCCCGAAGTCGGCGTGCCCTACTGCGAGAAGTACATCGTGATGAAGGAAGGCCAGCGCCTGCCCAAGCATTACCATGTGTTCAAGACCGAGGATATCATCAACCGCGCCAACGGCGTGCTCTCCGTCTACCTCTGGAATGCCGATAAGGATGGCAACCAGCTGGATACCGACGTCACCGTGAAGATGGATGGCATCGAAAAGACCTTCAAGCCCGGCGAGGAAATCCTGGTCTATCCCGGCAACAGCATCTCCCTCGAGCCCTACATGGCCCATGTCTTCGGCCCCCTCAAGCCCGGCGCGGGCGATCTGATCGTGGGCGAGGTCTCCAAGGTCAATGATGATAATACCGATAACTACTTCCTCGAGGATACCCGCCGCTTCTCCACCATCGAGGAGGATGAAGCCATCCTGCATCCCCTCTGCAACGAGTACAGCGTGCTGGATGCGTAATGGGGTGACGCTGGGTTGCGGTGGGGCGCTGCACCAGACCCCTTTTCTAGGGGACTCTGTCCCCTAGAACCCCTGGCAGGGGAAATGATTTCCCCTGCACCCCTCTGAAAGCAACGCTGCGCGTTGCTGAAAAAATCAAAATCCCTGTCCCGGAATGGGACAGGGATTTTTTTTCTGCGGTTTCCAAAGGGCGGCTCGCCCTTTGGTCAGGGGTCTGGGGGCTGAAAGCCCCCGGAGTTCCCCGGTCAGCTCAGGCTGGCGAGACGCTTGATCTCGTAGCCCTTGCTCTGGTAATAGGTGGTTTTGCGGATGGAGGCGGAAACGGTGTTGGTGGCCGCTTCGCCGCCGCCCTGTTCGATGATTACCATCTGCGTGTGCGCCGTATTGGCCCAGTACAGGAAGATAACGACGTGGCTGTTGTACTTGTTCAGCAGGTCGCCGGGGCGGAGATCATCCCAATCGCTCAGGGTCCTGTAAACGGAGGTGGTGCCGATATCGCGGGTGGAATCATAGGAATGGGAATTGCCGGTGCCCCAAACGCACATGGAAGCGAAGGAGGAGCAATCGTTGCCCGGGTAAGCGCGGGCGGCAAACTTATCGTTGTTGAGCAGGTAATAGCCCTTGCCGGTATCCTTGAAGTAGCCGGCGGATACTGCGGAGCTCACGTTGTGCCGCCTGTTGGTCTGGGTGTAGGGCAGGCCGTAGTAAACGATGTCGGGCTTGAAGTCCTTCGCGCCGTTTTCGGAATTGGCCTCCTTCCAGTAGGGCTCCTCCTCCAGGGTCATCCACGGGAAGAGATACATATCAAACGCGCGGCTGATGATGGTCTTTCTCGTGTTGTATTCCGATTTGGAGATTTCGCCGCGGGTGTAGATGGATTCCAGCTCCCGGTAGGCGGAGGAGCGCACCTGCTTGATCTGGCTCAGGGTGGTGGAGATCTTGCTGGTGTTGGTGCGCCGGTTGGGCATGGTGAGGCAGCGCTCCGGGCTGAGCACTACAACCTTGTAGCTGAGCATCAGCGCGGGATTGCGCTCGGAAACGGCTTCGATGGTGGCGGTGCCGTGGCTTTCGGCGATGATCTTGCCGGTCTCCGGGTCTACGGAAGCGATGTCCGGGTCGGAGGAGGTCCATTTCAGCGCCGCGACGGCAGTTTCGGGATATACGCCGATGATGGGGGTATAGCCATCGCCCACTTCGAGGTAGGCCGGCGGGGTATCCACGAAGGAGAGTTCTTCGGGGAAGAAGGGATCGACGATGCTGATGGTCGCCACCGCGCTCAGGCCGTTGTGGGTGCTGACCTTCACACGGGTGCTGCCGCGCATGATGGGGGTGATCAGGCCGTTTTCATCGATGGTGAAGAAGCCGGCGCGCTCGATGGTGTAGGTCAGCTGGGCCACGGCTCCCTTGGGGGAGAGCACGGGCTCGAGCTGGAAGGTATCCTCGATCATCACCTCGTATTCCTCAGCATCAAAGCTGATGGAGCTGGGCGCGGGCTTCACCTGGAGCTTGAATTCCTGGTATACGCCCTCCACATGGGTGTTGGCGCGGATGGTTGCGCTGCCCTCGGAGATGGCGGTGATATGGCCGGTGGAATCAATCTCCACGCAGTCGCCCTTGATGATTTCCCATTTTACGGTGGAATGGCTGCCCTCGGGCAGGAAGATGGCTTCCAGCTGCGCCTCCTGGCCCACGCCCATCTTTTCGGGGGCGTTTACCCGGATGACCTCCGGGGCTTCCACTACGGTGAGCCTGCCGGAGCCGCGCACGCCGTTGTAGGCTTCCACAAGGATTTCCGTCTCGCCGGTGGCATGGGCGGTGATCACGCCGCTTTCATCCACGGTGGCGATTTCGGGGTTCAGCGCGTCAAATACCACGCTGCCTGCGGAGCCGCTGGAGAGCTGGGCTTCCAGCTGCGCGCTTTCGCCCACGCCGAGGATGATCTCCTCGGGATTGAGCTTCACGGCCGTCGGCGCGCTCTTTACCTTCACGGTGAAGATCAGCTCCAGGTCGTTGCTGGTCTGGATGCGGATTTCCGTGGTGCCGGTGCGCACGCCGGTGACGCAGCCATCGGAATCCACCTTGGCAAAGCGGGTGTTGGCGCTGGCATAGCTGAAATGGGTGGCGCTGCCGGGATCAATCTCGGGAATGAGCTGCACCGTGTCGCCCAGGCCGATCTCCAGCTTGTCATAGGGCAGGCGGAGGTAAGTGGGCTGGGGCCGCACTTCCACGATGACTGCGCCGGCCACGCCGTTGTAGGCCGCCGCGAGGATGCGGGTGGAGCCCAGGGTGTGGGCGGTTACCTCGCCGCTCTCGGGGTCCACGGATGCGATCTCCGGATTTTCGGAAATGAAGCGCACCGCGCCTGCGCTGCCCTCGCTGAGGCTGTATTCCAGGGTGGCGGTTTCATCCGCGCCCAGGAGCAGCACTTCGGGGTTCACGCGCACGCTCTTCGGCGCTTCCATCACGGTGATGGTGCCGCTCTTCTTCACGCCGTTGTAGGCGATGGCGGTCACCTTCACTTCGCCCACGGCATGGGCGGTGGCGAGGCCGTTTTCATCGATGGAGAGGATGGATTCATCCTCGGATACGATGCTGTAAGCGCCTGCGGAACCGGCGGGAATGGATGCGCTGAGCTGCGCCGTCTCCCCGAGACCCAGGGTGCTGCGCTCTGTGGAGAGGGAAATGCTCTTCGGCGCGGCCTTCACGCTGATCTTCAACGTGCCCTTCACGCCGTTGTAGGTCTTTACGGTGATGGTGGCGGTGCCGGTGCGCTTGCCGGTGATTACGCCGTCATCATCCACGGATACATATTTGGAATTGCTGGTGGAGTATTCCAGGGTGCCGAGCGCGCCGTCCGGCAGGGTCTCGGCAACGAGCTGCACCTTTTCGCCCACGCCGATGGCGGCGCTGGGGGCGCTGAGGATTACCTCGGTGGGTGCGGCCACAACCTCCACGATGCACTGGCTGCGGATGCCGTTGTAGGTTTCGGCGGTAATTACCGCAATGCCCGCCTTCAGGGCGCGGATTTCGCCGTCCCCGCTGATGGAAGCGATGCTTTCATCCGAGGAGGAGAAGGCCACTGCGCCGCCCGCGCCCGCATCCAGGCTGTATTCCAGGGTCCACTTGTCCTGCGCGCCGATGGCGACGGAATCCTTGGACAGGGTGAGGGCCTTGGGAGCCTCCAGAATGGTGATGGAGCCGGTCTTCTTTATGCCGTTGTAGGTGATTACGGATACCTCCACCTCGCCGGTGGCGATGGCGGTGGCAAGGCCGTTTTCATCGATGATGAGCTTGCTCTCATCGGAGGATACGAATTTGTATCCGCCTGCGGTGCCGCTGGGCAGGGGGGCGGTCAGCTGGGCGGTTTCGCCCAGACCCAGGCTGGTGCGGTCCGAGGAGAAGCTGATCTTATCCGGCTCCGCCTTTACGGAGAGCTTCAGCTGCGCGGTCACGCCGTTGTAGGTTTCCACGGTGATGGTGGCGCTGCCGGTGCGCTTGCCGGTGACCACGCCGTCATCATCCACAGAGATGCACTTGGAATTGGAGGAGGAGAAGTTCAGCGATCCCACGGTGCCTTCCGGCTGGATGGCGGCGGTGAGCTGCATCTTCTCGCCGACGCCGATTTCCTTGCGGGGGGCGTCGAGGGTGATCCCGCTGGGCGCGGAGACAACATTTACAATGCACTGCGCGGTCACGCCGTTGTAGGTTTCCGCGGTGATCACGGCGCTGCCCTTTTTCAGGGCGCGGATCTCGCCGTTCTTATCCACGGTGGCGATCCGCTCGTCGGAGGAGGCGTAAGCAATTTCGCTGCTTGCGCCCTCGTTGAGGGTATAATCGATGGTCCAGCTGTCGCCCACGCCGATGGAAACCACATCCTCGGACAGGGTGATGGATTCCGGTTCGCAGATGATGGAGATGGCGCCGCTCTTCTTTACGCCGTTGTAGGCGGTGGCGGTTACCTCCACATCGCCGGGGGCGATGGCGGTGGCGAGGCCGTTTGCATCGATGATGAGCTTGCTTTCATCGGAGGAGGAGAGTATGTAGCTGCCCGCGCTGCCGGAGGGCAGGGTGACGGTGAGCTGGGTGCTCTCGCCCACGCCCAGAATGGCGCTCTCAGCGGTAAGGGAGATGCTCTTGGGAGCCTTCTTTACGGTCAGCTTGATGCTGGCTTCCTTGCCGTTGTAGGTTTTTGCGGTGATGGTAGCACTGCCCGCGCAC
This sequence comes from Clostridia bacterium, assembly GCA_017481065.1. Next base: position 10,632 of record JAFUPT010000083.1, read on the forward strand.
TTGGCGGTGACCACGCCGTCATCATCTACGGATATGTATTTGGAATTGTTGGAGGAATAATCCAGGCTGCCCACCACGCCGCCGGGCTGGATATCGGCGCTGAGCTGCATCATTTCACCCACGCCCAGCACGGTGCTGGGTGCATGCAGCTCCACGGATTCGGGCGCGGAAGCCACAGTCACGATGCAGTCGGCGGAAAGGCCGTTGTAGGTCTCGGCGGTGATCACTGCCGTGCCCTTCTTGATGGCCTTGATTTTGCCGTTTCCATCCACGGTCGCCACCCCGGCATTGCTGGAGGAGAAGCTGACCGCGCCGATGGAGCCCTCGCTCAGCTCATAGCTGAGCCTGAAGCTGTCGTCTGCGGCGATGGAGATTTCATCCCGGGAGAGGCTGATGTATTCCGGGGCCGGGTAAACGGTAACCACGCCGCTCTTGCTGATGCCGTTGTAGGAAGTGATGGTGATCTTCGCCTCGCCGGGGGCAACCGCGGTGATTACGCCGTCCCCGTCCACGGTGGCCACGCGCTTATCGCTGCTGCTGTAATGCACGCTGCCGCCCGCGCCGGAATTGAAGCTGAAGCTGGTGGCGGTGGTTTCACCCGCGCCCAGCTCGGTGGTTCCGGCCACGAAGCTGATCTTCTTGGGAGCGCTCTTCACCGTCACCTTCACGCTGCATTCCAGGCCGTTATCGGTCTCGATGGTGATGGTGGCGCTGCCGGCCTTCTTGGCGGTGATCACGCCGTCTGCATCCACGGAGGCATATTTGCTTGCGTTGGAGCTGAAGCGCAGTTTGGCTTCGGCGTATTCGGGAATGAATTCCCAGCCGAGGGGATATTCCTCGCCCACGCCCAACACCAGATCATCGGCCTCGGGGATGATATCCTCGGGTTCAACGCCGGAGGGAGCGAAGGTGGGCTTCGCGGTGGGCGCGGCAGTCGGGGCCGCAGTGGGCGCGTTGGTCGGGGCTGCGGTGGGCTTTGCCGTGCTTGCGGGAGCCTTGGAATGATCCAGCTCCAACACGCAGTAGCAGCCGTTTTCCTCGTAGGAAACCTTCACCAGCGGCGCGGTTACCTGCAGTACGCGGCTTGCGAAGCTGCCGGACAGGTCCTCGTCATCGCCGGTCCAGTAGAATTTGAGCTGGGAAGTGCGGTTTTCCACGGCCTCCATGAGCAGGTCAAAGAGGGTATCGGAATCCGCGCAGGGGATGTATGCCTTCTCGCGCACATAGTAGTTCGTGGAGGAGGAGGTGCAGGCGGCTGCCGAGGAGCGGTCCCAGCTGCGGAAGCGGGCCATGGCGTCATCGGTCAGGCCGAAGTGCTCGCCGGTTTTGCCGCTGCGGGCGTCGGTGAAGGCGTCGATGTGGGTCCACTTGCCGTCCAGGCGCACCACGTTCCATGCCTCGTCGCTGTCGCCCTTTTCGGTCACAACCACGTTTGCAATGTTGGCGGCGTCCAGCAGCGCCTCAAATGCGCGGGCATAGCCCAGGCTGCCGGCCTTGCCGTCCAGCAGGGCGGCCTCGGCGCTTTCCTCAGCCTTGCTGCTGTTGTCCGGGCGCACGGAGGAGATCAGCCGCTTGTAGAGCCAGAGCGCCCGCTGGTAATCGTTGGAATAGTTGTTTTCTTCGAGTTCTGCAAGCCATGCGTCCACCACCATGGTGAGATCCGCGATGGAGAGCAGCATGATGCCCGCTTCGGCTTCCGCCTCCATGTCCGGGGACAGGGTTTCGACGGGGAGCTCCGTAGCGGCGGGGGTTTCCGCGGGGATTTCCGTCTCCGCCGGAGCCGCAGTTTCCGCCGGAGCTTCGGTGGCTGCGGGGGTTTCTGCGGGGACCTCGGTGGGGGCCGGAGAAGGCTCCTGTGCAGGCGCTTCCGTGGGAGCCAAAGTGGGCTCGGCCGTGGGCGCCGGGGTCTCCTCCGCAATTTCGTTTATTTCAATTACTTCAACGGTGGGTGCGGGCATTTCTTCGGAAAAAACAGGTATGGCAGAGGTACAAATCGCCATACACAGCAGGGCCGAAAGCATGCGCAGCCAGGAATTCTTCATATATAAAATAACCTCCGAAGCGAGATATAGGATTGCTAAATTACTACAAATATCATATCATATGTTACAAAATTATGCAAGTTAAGAGCTGGGAATTCACAAGCGTGACACAGAAAAAAGCCATAATTGCGGTTAAAATTCTAGGAAAGCGGAAATATTCCCGCGTGTATTTTGTAAAGGAACTATCTTTTTTGGCAGAATTGCGCTATAATATCCTTATGCAATATTTTTGGGAGGATGAATACTTATGCTGGAGAAACTCAAGCAGGAAGTTTATGAAGCCAATATGGAGCTGCCCCGCCGCGGCCTGATCACCTACACCTGGGGTAATGTTTCCGGCCGCGATGCTGAAACCGGCTATTTCGTAATCAAGCCCAGCGGCGTGGATTATGATGTGCTCACCGCCGACGATATGGTCGTCTGCGACCTGGAAGGCAATGTGATCGAAGGCAAGTACAAGCCCTCCTCCGATACCCCTACCCACATCGAGCTCTACAAGAAGTATCCCGAGATCGGCGGCATCGTGCACACCCATTCCCCGGAGGCAACCTCCTGGGCGCAGGCCGGCCGCTCCATCCCGCTCTACGGCACCACCCACGCCGATTACTTCTACGGCTCCATTCCCTGCGCCCGCAGCCTCACCAGGGAGGAAATTGAGGGCGAATATGAGAAGAATACCGGACTTGTGATCATCGAAACCTTCGAGGAGAACGGCATCAATCCCATGCACACCCCCGGCGTGCTCTGCTGCAACCACGGTCCGTTCACCTGGGGAACCGACGCCGCCAACGCCGTGCACAACGCCGTCGTACTTGAAGAGGTTGCCAAGATGGCGCTCAAGACCGAGCTGATCAATCCCAAGGTGCAGCCCGCCCCCGATACCATCCGCGATAAGCACTTCTTCCGCAAGCACGGCGAGAATGCATATTACGGACAGAACTAATGGGATGGGGACGCTTAGGGGCTCTGCCCCTAAGAACCCCGGCAGGGGAAATGATTTCCCCTGCACCCCTCGGAATAAAAAACGCACCCGCTCCGGGTGCGTTTTTTGTGGGAAAATTATGGGGATGGATGCGGAAAAAGTATTCTTTTCTTATGATTTGAACCGTATATATGCCGTACATATTTCATACATACGGCAAAGATTTTCAAGAGATTCCGGGTAGAAAACTTCCTGCTTTTCTCCTGTTTGTGATTTTTTTGCGGGATGCGGCATCCCGCCCCAGGGTTCCGCTCCTGAATGATCGGGCGCACACACAGGTGCGCCCCTACAACTCCCCCCCATCAAAAAATCGACCTCGCTCCGAGGTCGATTTTTTATGTGCGGGTTCCAAGGGGACGCTGTCCCCTTGGCGGGGTTCTCAGGGGCGGAGCCCCTGAGCGTTTTCCTCCAAGTATCCCTTCAGCCACAGGATGGCCTGGCGGTAGCCGTCGAAGCCGAGGCCCATGTAGGTCTTGACGCAGGCGAGGCGAACGTAGGAGACCTGGCGGAAATCCTCGCGGGTGGAGACGTCGGAGATGTGCACCTCGACGGTGGGGATGGAAACGGCCTTCAGGGCGTCGAGGATGGCGACGGAGGTGTGGGTATAGGCGCCGGGGTTGATCACGATGCCATCGATGCTGCCCATGGCCTCCTGGATGCGGTCCACGATGGAGCCCTCATGGTTGGACTGGAATACCTCGCACTCGATGCCTTCGGCGGCGCAGGTATCCTGGCAGAGCTTGACGAGGGCAGCGTAATCCTGCTTGCCGTAGATATCCGGCTCGCGCTTGCCCAGCATGTTCAGATTGGGTCCGTTAATGATCAGAAATTTCATAGAATACCTCCATTATCTGCGCGGCGGTGTGTTCCGGGGCGCCGTTGTTATCGATTTCCGCGTCGGCGAAGGCGCGGTAGAGGGGCAGGCGGACTTCATAGAGCTTCTCCAGCGGATTTGCCTGGGAGATGGGCCTGCCATCGGTGGGGAGCAGGGAAATATCCCGCTGGATGAAGAAGATCGCGCCGTTTTGATGGAGCAGGTTTTTGTTCCGCTCCCGGGTGATGCAGCCGCCGCCGGTGGCGATCACCAGGCCGGACTGCTTGCCGAGCTCGGAGAGAACCTCGGTTTCCACTGCGCGGAATTCCTCCTCCGAGTGGGAGGCGAAATATTCCGGGATGGACATGCCGATCTTTTCCACCAGCGCGGTATCCGCATCCACCAGCTTCCGGCCGGTCTTTTCGGCGAGGAGCTGGCCGATGGTGCTCTTGCCGCTGCCGGGCATGCCGATGAGGACGAGGTTCAGGGTTTCGCCCTGGAGGATGCGGAGCACTTCCGCGCTCTTTTCCTTCGGGATGGACGCGCCGGTGAAGCATTCGGAGGCCGCGCGGGCCTGCTCCACCAGCATGGTGAGGCCGCTGAGGCAGGGAATGCCGCGGGCCTCCGCATCCAGGATCAGCTGGGTGCGGGAGGGATTGTAGACCACGTCCAGCACGCACTGCAGCCTGGGCAGCAGATCCAGGTTCACCGGGCTTTTTCCGGTATGGGGATACATGCCCACGGGAGTGGTGTTGACGAGGATATGCGCATCCGCGTGGATGGGCAGGTTTTCATAGTTGTTTTCGCCGCTTCGGGAGATGACGATTACCTCGGAAGCGCCCATGGAGCGCAGCACATGGCAGGCGGTGAGCGATGCGCCGCCGCTGCCCAGCACCAGCGCCTTTTTTCCGGCGGGATCGACGGAGAGCTTATCCAGCATGGCGCGGAAGCCTGCGGCGTCGGTATTGTCGCCGAGGAGGGAGCCGTCCGGGCGGCGGACGATGGTGTTCACGCTGCCGATGCCCCGGGCGGATTCGGTGAGCTCCGCACAGTAGGGAATCACATCCCGCTTGTAGGGGATGGTGACGTTCAGGGCGTCAAAGGAGGCGGACTTCATGAAGGAATCGAGCTCCTCCGGCTCCACCTCAAAGAGGCCGTAGCTGTAATCCCCGAAAAAGGAATGGATGCGGGGGGAGAAGGAATGGCCGAGCTTGCGGCCCAGCAGGCCCGCGCGCATTTATATCACCTCGGAATAGGAGCCGAGATAGCGGAATTCTTCGCTGATGGAGGCAAGATCATCGATCATGCGGCTGAATTCGCCGGAATAGACGCTGGTTTCCAGATCGAAATAGAACATGAACTGGAAATCCCGCTCGGGAATGGGGCGGCTCTCCAGCTTGGTGATGTTGATGCCCAGGGAATAGAAGCGGCTGAGCGCGCGGCAGAGGGAGCCGGGGCGGTGGGGCATGGTCATCATCACGGAGGTGTGGTTTGCGCCGGGATAGACCTCCAGGTTCTTGGAGATGCAGATGAAGCGGGTATAGTTGTTGCTGCGATCCTGGATGTTGCTGTCGATGCACTTGAGGCCGTAGAGCTCGGTGCAGCTGTGGGAGGCGATGGCGGCAACATCCCGGCGGTCGGACTTGGCCACGGCCTCGGCGGCCATGGCGGTGTTTTCGCAGCGGGTGATCTTCACGTTGGGACCGAGCTTCTCCAGGTAGTGGGCGCACTGGCTGAGTGCCTGCTCATGGGAGAAGATTTCCCGGATATCCTCCTTCTTCACGCCGGGCCGGACCAGCAGGTTGTGGTCCACCTTCAGGCGGGCGGAGCGCACGATGCGGAAGTTGTGGCGCAGCATGAGGTCGTACACCTGGTTTACGGAACCGGCGGTGCTGTTTTCAATGGGCAGGATGCCATACTGGCAGAAGCCGCTCTCGATGGCGGAGAACACGGAATCGAAGCTCTTGAAGAAGAGGATCTTGGGATTTTTGAAGATGCGCTCGCAGGCATGCTGGGAATAGGCGCCCTCGGTGCCCTGGCAGGCAACCATCGCGCTGGTGGGGAAGAGGCGGGGCGTGTTTTCGATGGCGTCCTCCACTTCCTGGCGCAGGGCGGTCTTCTGGCGGTTCAGCTCGTTCTGGTAGCTGCGGGAGAGCTCGAAGATATTGGAATAGAGCATCTGCGCATAGGTTTGCAGATCGGGGCGGGCGATGGAGGCGATGTCCGCCAGCTTGTCCCGCTCGCGGGCGGCGTCCAGCACGGGCATGTTGTTTGCGCGCTTCCAGGCGGCCACCTCGCTGGCGACATCCATGCGGGCTTCGAAGAGCTTGATCAGCTCGTGGTCGATTTCATCAATTTTCAAGCGGAGTTCCTGAAGATCCATGTAGAATCACCTGTCCTTTCCGAATTGGGGGCTTATTCGAGGATCGCATCCATGAGGGCGATGGCCATGGCGGCCTCCATCACCGGCACGGCCCGGGGCACGATGCAGGGATCATGGCGGCCGCGGACGGCGAGCACGGCGTTTTCCATGCGGGAGAGGGAGATGCTTTCCTGCTCCCGGGCGATGGAGGGCGTGGGCTTGATGGCAGCCCGGAAGAGCAGCGGCATGCCGCTGGTGATGCCGCCGAGGATGCCGCCGGCGTTGTTGGTGCGGGTGCGCACGGAGGAGCCATCCATATAATAGGAATCGTTGTTCCGGCTGCCGCGCATTCTGGCGGCTTCGAAGCCTGCGCCGAATTCAATGCCTTTGACGGCGGGAATGGCGAACACGATGCGGGCGATGCGGTTTTCCATGCCGTCAAACATGGGGTCTCCCAGGCCCACGGGCACGCCGGTGGCCGCGCATTCGATCACGCCGCCCACGGAATCGCAGTCCTCCTTGGCGGCGCGGATTTCGGCCTGCATCATCTCGCCGATCTTATCATCCAGCACCGGGAAGGGTTTTGCGGCTGCGGCGAGGGTTTCGGGGGCGAGGTTCACGGGATCATAGCCGGGCTCGGAGATATTTCCGATGCTGAGAATGTGGGCGCCGGTTTCGATTCCCCTCCGGGAGAGGATCTGCCGGCAGATGCCGCCGGCGATGCACAGGGTAGCGGTGAGCCTGCCGGAGAAGTGGCCGCCGCCGGACACATCCTGGTGGCCGCCGTACTTGATGTGGGCGGTGTAATCGGCATGGCCCGGGCGGGGAACATCCCGCAGGTTGTCATAGTCGCCGGAGCGGGTGTTGGTGTTGCGGATCACTGCCGAGAGGGGCGCGCCGCAGGTTTTGCCGTTTACGAGGCCGGAGAGGATTTCCGGGGCGTCGGCCTCGCTGCGGGAGGTTGCCCAGGATTTTCCGCCGGGGGCGCGGCGGCTGAGGAAGGCCTGGAGCTGGTCGAGATCAATCTGCTCGCCTGTGGGCAGGCCGTCGATCACGCAGCCGATGCCGCCGGAGTGGCTCTGGCCGAAGATGGAAATGCGGATGTTTCCGCTGAATGTACTGCTCATTTCAGTCCTCCGGGATAAGTTCTGCCTGGCCGCCGAGGGCCATGAAGCCCTGCCAGAAGGCCGGGTCGGACTTGGATACGGCCTCCGCGCCGCGGATTTCCACCTGTTCGGTGCAGCCGGTGGAGGCGATGGCCGCCATCATGGCGATGCGGTGGTCGCCTGCGGAGGAAACGCAGCCGCCCCGCAGGGGATGGCCGCGATGCACGATGAGGCCGTCCGGGAATTCCTCGACATGCGCGCCGAGGGCGTTCAGGGTTCTTGCGATGGCGGCGATGCGGTCGGATTCCTTGATGCGCAGGCGCTCGGCATGGGTGACATGGAGCTGAACATCATGAACCGCCGCGTAGGCCGCGAGGGCGGGCATGAGATCCGGGATGCCGGATGCGTCCACCGTGTGCACATTGCTTTCGCGCATGGCGGCAAGTTCCCCGGCAACCTGCCGGTCGCCCTGGGCGGAGGCGGGGTTCAGCCCGGAAACCTGTACGCCATCGGCGCACAGCCACAGGGCCGCATTGCTCCAGTCGCCGCCGACGGCTGCTTCCCCGGAGGAGATATACTTCTGCGGGGAGACGCGGTAGCCGGATTCTGTTTTCTCAGGATGGACGGAAAATCCGGCCATGGCCTGCAGGGTGATATCGATGTAGCCTGCGGATTCCAGCTCGCCGGTGATGGCGAGGCTGCTCTCGCCATCCAGTATGGAAAGGGCGTAGAGCATGCCGGTGATGTACTGGGAGGATACGTTGCCGGGCAGTTCGTAGGCCCCGGGGCGGAGCTTGCCGGAGATGCGCAGGATATCATGCTCCGGGCGAGACAATTTGCAGCCGCCGCGGGTGAGCTCCCGGTCGAGGGGGGAGATGGGGCGGTCCGGCAGGCGGCCGTGCATCACGAAATCGGTCTGGACGCCCAGCGCGCCTGCCAGCGGCAGGATGAAGCGCAGGGTGGAGCCGGATTCGCCGCAGTCCGCCGTGCAGGATGCGGGGAGATGATCAAAGCTGATGGGGTTTACGAGGATGCCGCCGTCCACGCGCCGGATATCCGCGCCGAGGGCGTTCAGGCAGCGCATGGTGGCGTCGATATCCTGGGATATGCCGCCGGGGACGACCCGCGTGGGTTTGTCCGCCAATGCCGCACAGATCAGCAGGCGGTGCGCCTCGGATTTGGAGGGAATGGCTGCAATTTCGCCCTGCAGCCTGCGGGGCGTGATGCGCGCGATCATGCTTCAAGCCCTGCCTTTGCCCAGCCTGCGATTTCTTCCACGGGTGTGGGGAGCAGTCCGGCAACGCCCAGCGCGGTGGGAACCACCAGGTTCAGGGTGCCGCCCGCGCGCTTTTTATCCGAGAGGGCGATTTCCGCCAGCGCTTCGGCGGAATAGGGCGTTTCGGTGGGGAGATGATAATCCGCCAGGAGCCTTTCGAGCACTTCGAGGCATTCCGCCGGGCAGCTTCCCTTATGGATGGCGGCGCGGGTGATGAGCATCATGCCCATGGCGACGGCGCTGCCGTGGGGGATTTCATAATTGCTGAGCTTTTCAATGGAGTGGGCGAAGGTGTGGCCGAGGTTCAAAAGCTGGCGCTTGCCGGTATCGAACTCATCGCCCTCCACGATGTCCCGCTTCATTTCCACGCACTTGGCGATGACATATTCCAGCTGGTCCCGGGCGTTTTTCTCAAGGAGCTTATCGAGGAGCTCCCTGCTGCCCAGCATGCCGTACTTGATAACCTCCGCGCAGCCATCGGAAAAGACGGCGTCCGGCAGGGTTTGCAGAAGGTCCGGGTCGCAGAGCACGAGGCTGGGCTGGTAGAAGGCCCCGGCCAGGTTCTTGCCTGCGGGGAGATCGATGGCGGTTTTGCCGCCCACGGAGGAATCCACGCAGGAGAGCAGGGTGGTGGGAACCTGCACGCAGGCGATGCCGCGCAGGAAGGTGGCGGCCACGAAGCCGGTGAGATCGCCCACCACGCCGCCGCCGAGGGCGACGACCACATCCGCGCGGGTGAGCTTCTTTTCGGCAAGGAAATTGAGGATGGTTAAATAGGTCTGGCCGTTTTTGCTGGCCTCGCCCGCCGGAAAGGCGAAGGTGGATACGGAAAAGCCCGCTTCCTTCATGGCGGAATAGGCCCGGCCGAGGCAGAGGGGCGCGACGGTGGAATCGGTGATGATCACGCAGCTGCGGCCCTTGACGAGCCCGGCGGTGCGGCTGCCCAGTTCATTCAGGGCGCCGCGCGCAATGATTACATCATATTCCTTCGAAGCGGATACATGGATGGTGATCAATGGCCATCCACCTCCTCCTTGATGCGCCTGCCGTCGTCCAGGAGCTTGCGAAGGGCGGGGAAGTCCTCGGCAGCGAGGGCGTCGCGGTATTCCTGTAGGGAGGAGATGATGGTATCGATTTCAAAGAGCAGGGGATCTTTATTTTCGATGAAGAGCTCGGCCCACATATCCGGGTTGAGCCATGCCACGCGGGTGAGGTCGCGGTAGGAGCCGGCGGAGAAGCCGTCGTGGTGGCGGGAAGTGGGGCTCTTGATGTAGGCGTTGGAGACGACATGGGCCAGCTGGCTGGTGAAGGCGATGCGCTTGTCATGGTCCTCGGCGGTGATGATGGAAACCTGGCCGAAGCGGGCGGGCTTCAAAAGCATGCGCACATGGTCCAGCAGCTCGATATCATCAAACACGGGGGGCACGATGACCATGGGCTGGCCATCAAACATATCCTCCCGGCTGTATTTGAAGCCGGAATTGTGGGTGCCGGCCATGGGATGGCCGCCGATGAAGGTGAAGCCATATTTTTCGGCGATGGGGAAGCAGGCCTCGCACACCTTTTCTTTGATGCCGGAGAGATCGATGACCACGCAGTTTTTGCTGAGCTTGGGAGCGATTTCCGTGAGCTGGTCGATCACGCCCTGGGGATAGGATGCGAGGTAGAGCAGATCCAAAGTGGGCAGGATTTCTTCCGTGAGCTCGCCGTCGATGGCCTCGGCGATCATCGCGAATTCCACGATGGAATGGCTGCGGTTCGCGCCGTAGACCTGCCAATCCCGGCTGCGCTTGTAGGCCTTGGCCATGGAGCCGCCGATGAGGCCCAGGCCGATCACGCCCACGCGCATCATGCGATCACCTCCCGCACCTTGAAGATGCGCTTGGCGAGATCATCAAACTGGTCGGGAGTGAGGGACTGCGCGCCGTCGCTGAGGGCATGCAGGGGATCGTTGTGCACTTCGATCATCAGGCCGTCCGCGCCTGCGGCCACGGCCGCGAGGGCCATGGAGCCCACGAGGGACGCCTTGCCGGTGGCATGGCTGGGATCGACCACCACGGGCAGGTGGGTGAGCTCCTTGAGCACGGGAACTGCCGAGAGGTCGAGGGTATTTCTGGTGTAGGCGGATTCATAGGTGCGGATGCCGCGCTCGCAGAGGATTACGTTTTCATTGCCGGAGGCGATGATATATTCCGCGCTCATCAGAAGCTCCTTGATGGTGCCGGCCAGGCCGCGCTTGAGCAGGATGGGCTTGCGGGTTTTGCCCAGCTCCTTCAGGAGATCAAAGTTCTGGGTGTTGCGGGCGCCCACCTGGATCACATCCACATTTTCAAAGAGGGGCAGGGTGCGGATATCCATGATTTCGGTGACGATGGGAAGCCCGGTTGCCTTTTTGGCCTCCAGCAGCAGGCGGATGCCCTCCGCGCCGAGGCCCTGGAAATCATAGGGGGAGGTGCGGGGCTTGAAGGAGCCGCCGCGCAGCATATTTGCGCCCGCCGCCTTGATGCGCTCGGCCACGAAGGTGATCTGCTCGCAGCATTCTACGCTGCAGGGGCCGGCGATGAGGCCGAAATGGCCGCCGCCGATGGAGACGCCGCCGCCGATATCGATGACGGAATTATCCGGGTGGAATTTGCGGTTTACGGCCTTGAAGGGATCGGATACGCGGGTGACGGAATCGACAATATCCAGGCTGCGGAGCATATCCATATCCACCTTGGAGGTATTGCCGATCAGGCCGAGGACGGTTTTATAATCGCCCTGGGATACATGTACATCCAGGCCCTGGCGCTTGAGCCAATCGATGAGCATTTCGGTGCGTTCCGGGGATGCATTCGGCTTCAATACTGCGATCATAATCTTTACCTCTTTTTCAGAATTCGTTGAAAGTTCCGATAAAAACACGAGCCGCACAGTCTGGTAACTGTGCGGCGGATTGAATGCTATGGTTTTCCGGTATCGAAAGACCTTCGGCTTTGCGCATCACAAATTACCATTACTTACTTACCGTTGGTAAAGTAAAAGTAATAGTTAAAAGCGTATGCGTAACCAAAGGAGAAGTGCTTCATGAAATAAAATATCCTTTTCACTTTCGATCTTATGTTGCATTTTAGCACGATGAAGCGGTGCTGTCAAGGGAAAAATATCCGGATTTGTGAAATAATTTCGATTGGCTGGAATTGGAGGCGCTAATTTACCAGAATGTATTGGTAAGGAGAGAAAAATGTGGTATAATGGCAGCGTCGGTATCCATGGGAACTGAACAGGAAGCAAGGCAGAATTGATTTTCATCAGGTATCCGAAGCGAACTTGAATGGAGGAACAGAAAATGAAACATGAACAGATGCGCAACTTTGTGCTCACGGCGCTGTTTATTGCCCTGGTGCTGCTGCTGGGGCTCACGCCCATCGGCATGATTCCCCTGGGATTTATCAATATTTCCCTGCTGGGCGTGCCGGTGGTGATCGGCACGCTGCTGATGGGGCTGAAGACCGGCATGGTGCTGGGCTTCTGCTTCGGCGGCGTGAGCGCGCTGAGCGCATTCGGCATATTCGGCACCCCTTCCGCGCTGGCGGGCGCGCTGGTGGCGGCCAGCCCGGCGCTGGCGCTGGTGATGTGCTTCGCGCCGCGGCTTCTGATTCCGGTGGTGACGGCGCTGGTGTATAAGCTGGCTTCACGGGGAAAGGAAAGGAACATCAAGGCTGTGCCCGCGGCGGCGGCCTGCGGTTCCCTCACCAATACGATACTCTACCTGGGATTGATGCTTTTGTTCTATGTGCTTATGGGCATCAATTCGGAAAAGGTGCTGGCGCTGATCGGCGGCACGGGCCTGATTGCTGGGACGCTTGAGGCTGTGGCGAACGCGCTGGTTTCGTCCGCCGCGCTGGCCGCGCTGTGGAAAGTGAGCAGAAAGGGATAAATTGCGATGATACTTACGCTGGATATCGGAAACACCAATATCAAGATCGCTCTGTTTGACGGGATGGAGATGGTGCAGTACTGGCGGGCTTCCACCAACAGGAACATGTCCTCCGATGAATACGGCATACTGCTGATGAACCTCTTTGCCCACAACGGCATATCCCCGAAGGATGTGGAGGGCATTATGATTTCCTCCGTTGTGCCGCAGATTAATTTCACCATCGAGCACATGTGCAAAAGCTACTTCGGCATGGAGCCGAGGTTCATCGGTCCCGGGGTGAAGACGGGCATCAACATCAAATATGAAAATCCCCGGGAGCTGGGCAGCGACCGCATCGCCAGCGCGGTGGCGGCCTACGAGCTCTACGGCGGCCCCTGCATCACGATCGATTTCGGCACCGCCACCACCTTCGGCGTGATTTCCGAGAAGGGCGAATTCCTGGGCGGCGCCATCTGCCCCGGACTCAAGCTCACCGCCGAGGCGCTCACCGAGCGGGCGGCGAAGCTGCCGAGGTTTGAGCTGGCCAAGCCGGAGAGCGTGATCGGCCGCAACACCGTGACGAACATGCAGAGCGGCATTGTGTACGGCCACATCGGCCAGGTGAGCTACCTGGTGGACAGGATCAAGAAGGAGATCGGCGCGCCGCAGGCGAAGGTGATCGCCACGGGCGGCCTGGCTGTGCTGGTGGCCGGAGAGAGCAAGGTGATCGACGTGATGGACGGCCTGCTGACGCTCAAGGGCCTCTATCTGATTTATCAGAAGAATGTGGGCTGAGTTTGTGCGCGTGGTGGACACGCCCATCGGAAAAATCGGCCTTTATTCCAACGGGACGCAGATTAGCGGCCTGGAATTTCGCACGCGGGAGAACAGGCGGGATGAACTGCCGGTGCTTCTGCAGGCGGAAAGAGAGCTTCAGGAATATTTTGCGGGGCGGAGAAGGGAGTTCTCCGTTCCGCTTTGCATGCATGGAACGGATTTCCAGAAGAGCGTTTGGCAGATCGTGGCGGAAATTCCCTACGGGGAAACGGCCACATACAAGGATATTGCCGTAAAGCTGGGCATGGAGAAATCCTGCCGGGCCGTGGGCATGGCGAACAACCGGAATCCGCTGCCCATATTCATTCCCTGCCACCGGGTGATCGGCACGGGCGGCAGCCTCAAGGGCTATGCCGGAGGGGTGGCTGCCAAGCAGTTTTTGCTGGAACTGGAAGGTAACGATGTCAAAATTTGAAGGAACGGTAGAGGAAATCGTATACCGCAACGATGCGAACGGATGGACTGTGGCCTCCTTCCGCATCGATGGCTCAGGGCGCACCAGCGCCGTGGGCATTTTGCCGTTTTTGAATGCGGGCGAGCGGGTGATCCTGGACGGCGAAATTACCGAGCACCGGGATTACGGCGAGCAGATCAAGGTGAACAGCTATGAGATTCTGCGCCCGGAGACGAAGAGCGGCGTGGAGAAGTATTTGGGCTCGGGCCTGATCAAGGGCATCGGTCCGCGCACGGCGAAGCTGATTGTGCAGCACTTCGGCGTGGATACGCTGGATGTGATGGAGGCGGAGCCCCATAGGCTTACGGAGATTCCCGGCATCGGGCCGAAAAAGGCGGCGATGATCGCCGAATCCTTCGCCATGCAGAACGGCATGCGCGCCACGCTGATCTTTTTGCAGGGCGCGGGGCTCACCCCGGCGCTGGCGATGAAGGTGTACAAGGCCTACGGCGACCAGAGCGAAGCGGTGCTGAAGAAAAATCCCTACCGCCTGGCGGACGAGATCGAGGGCGTGGGCTTCCGCACTGCCGACCAGATCGCCCAGGGCATGGGCTTCCGGGCGGAGGCGCAGGCGCGGCTGGAGAGCGGCGTGCGCTATGTGCTGGGCGAGGCGGTGAACCGCATGGGCCACATGTACCTGCCGGCGGAGGAGCTTGCACAGCAGGCTGCCGGGGTGCTGGGCGTGGATATTTCCATGGTGGAGCACACGGTAAAGAGCCTGCTGGTGGAAGGAAAGCTCACAGAGGAAGAGATTGAGGGCGAACGTGCCGTGTATCTGCCGAAGTATTACAAGGTGGAGAAGGACACGGCGGAGCTGCTGATGGCTCTGAGGAACAATTTCGGCGGCGTGTGCCTCGGCGTTAAGGAAGCCGGAAAGGCCATCGACGCATACGAGAAGGAAGAAAACGTGGCCCTCTGCCAAAAACAGCGGGACGCGGTGATCGCGGCGGTGACCCGGGGACTGACGATCGTGACCGGCGGACCCGGAACCGGTAAGACCACATCGATAAACTGCATACTGAAATTGCTGGACGGCAGGGCGGCCATCGAGCTCTGCGCGCCCACGGGCCGCGCGGCCAAGCGCATGAGCGAGGCCACGGGCCGGGAAGCGCGCACGATTCACCGCCTGCTGGAGTACAGCGGCGAGACCGACGGCTTTATGAAGGACGAGGATGATCCCATCCGGGCGGACGTGGTGATCGTGGACGAGATGAGCATGGTGGATATCTTCCTGATGCGCAGCCTGCTGCGGGCGCTGAAGCCGGATACGAAGCTGATCCTGGTGGGCGACGCCGACCAGCTGCCCAGCGTGGGCGCGGGCAATGTGCTCAGGGACCTGATTGCATCCGGCGCGCTGCCGGTGGTGCGGCTGGATGAAATCTTCCGCCAGGGGCGGGAGAGCAACATCATCGTAAACGCCCACAGGATCAACCGCGGCGAATACCCGCTGA
>JAFUPT010000084.1 GCA_017481065.1 Clostridia bacterium
AGAAGGTGCCCAGCTCGTTGATGTCGTAAATTTCGGCGAATTCGTAGCCGAAGCCGAAGGTGCAGGAGGCGGGGATCACGGGATTGTCCAGCTCGATACCGCACAGGGTAACTTTGGTATTTACCATAAGATCTCCTCCTTCTTCATGACGGGGCCTTCCTTGCAGATGCGCTTGTAGCCGGTGAGGGTCTTGCAGGAGCAGCCCATGCAGGCGCCGAAGCCGCAGCCCATCCGCTCCTCGAAGCTCATCTGGCCGGAGGTGACGGATGCCTTGTAAACCGCCTTCAGCATGGGCTCGGGACCGCAGGTGCAGAAGTGGGTGTAGTCAAGACCTTCCATGGCATTGGTGACGAAGCCCTTAATGCCATAGCTGCCGTCCACGGTGGTGACGAATACCTTGCAGCCCAGGGCCTTGAATTCCTCTTCGTAGAAGATTTCGGACTGGGTGTTGAAGCCCAGAATCACGGTGACATCCTTGCCCTGCGCCTTAAGTACCTTTGCAAGGTTGTACATGGGGGGCACACCCACACCGCCGCCGATCAGCAGAGGCTTTTCGCCGGTGAGGGACAGGTCGTAGCCGTTGCCCAGGCCGGTAAGGATGTCCAGTTCGGTACCTTCGCCCATTTCGCTCATCTGCTCGGTACCGCTGCCCACTACCTTGTACACGATGGTGAGAGTCTCGGCATCAAAATCACAGACGGAGATGGGACGGCGCAGGAACTTGCCGGACAGCTGGATGTTCACAAACTGTCCCGGTGAGGTGATGGCGGAGGTGTCGCCGGAGAGCACCATTTTATAGACGGAATCCGTCAGCGCGTTGTTGCTGAGGATCCGGAAAATGCTTTGTTTCATGTGTCCTCCTTGGTGGGATGATAATCTGTGTAGGGGAGGGTCTTGACCCTCCCTAAACCCGAAGGTTATTGAGCAGAACAACGGAAAGGGGGAAGCGTTGGGTTGTGGTAAGTGCAATGTAAAATTTACGTGGAGGGAGGGTCAAGACCCTCCCCTACGGTTTACGGTTGTTCCCTTACGCATCAATGGTGGAAATGGTCAGCGTGGTTTCTTCCAGCACGTCCAGCAGGGCCTTGACGGTGTCCAGGGCGGTGAAGAGGGTCACGTTGTTCTCGGTGGAGATCTGACGGATCTCCAGGCCGTCCCGCTCGTTGGCGCTGGGGTCCTTGGTGTTGATGACGTAGGCGATGTGGCCCTGGCGCAGTGCGTTGGGGATCTCGTCGCTGCCGTCGCTGATCTTGGCCAGAGCGTGGGTGCGGATGCCGTTGGCCTTCAGGAACATGGCGGTACCCACGGTGGCCTCGATGTTGAAGCCCAGGTTGTAGAACCGGCGAATCAGGGGCAGAGCCTCTTCCTTGTCCTTGTTGGCGATGGTGGCCAGCACGGTGCCGTAGTTCTGCAGATGCATGCCGGAGGCCTGCAGGGCCTTATACAGGGCGCGGGTCATGGTGCGGTCGTAGCCGATGGCTTCGCCAGTGGACTTCATTTCGGGGGACAGGTAAGCATCCAGACCACGGATCTTATTGAAGGAGAAGACAGGAGCCTTGACATACCAGCGGTCCTTCTCGGTGGGGTAGATATCGAAGATGCCCTGCTCCTTGAGGGACTTGCCGAGGATTACGTTGGTGGCGATGTCCGCCAGGGAATAGCCGGTGGCCTTGGAGAGGAAGGGCACGGTGCGGCTGGAGCGGGGGTTTACTTCGATGATGAACACATTGTCCTGCTTATCCACGATGAACTGGATGTTGTAAAGGCCCACGATGCCCAGGCCCAGGCCCAGCTTCTTGGAATAATCCAGGATGGTGCCCTTCACCTTGTTCGAGATGGAGAAGGAGGGATATACGGAGATGGAGTCGCCGGAATGGATGCCGGTGCGCTCCACCCGTTCCATGATGCCGGGACCGAATACATCCCGTCCGTCGCAGATGGCGTCCACTTCCACTTCCTTGCCGAGGATATAGTGGTCCACCAGCACGGGCTTGTCGGCGTCGATCTCTACGGCGGTCTTCAGGTAGTGGCGCAGCTGCTCCTCATTGGATACGATCTGCATGGCGCGGCCGCCGAGCACGAAGCTGGGGCGCACCAGAACCGGGTAGCCGATCTCCTCGGCAGTCTTTACGCCGTCCTCAATGTTGGTCACAGCGCGGCCGGCGGACTGGGGAATCTTGAGCTCCTCGAGGATCTTTTCAAATACATCTCTGTCCTCGGCGCGGTTGATGGCGTTCACATCCGTGCCGATGATTTCCACGCCCCGGTCGTAGAGGGGCTGGGCGAGGTTGATGGCGGTCTGTCCGCCCAGGGAAGCGATCACTTCGTTGGCGCCTTCATACAGCAGGATGTTCATAACATCCTCGGTGGTGAGGGGCTCGAAGTAGAGCTTATCGGCGGTGGTATAGTCGGTGGATACGGTTTCGGGGTTGTTGTTGATGATGATTGCTTCGTAGCCTGCCTTGCGGATGGTGGTTACGGCGTGCACGGTGGAATAGTCAAATTCCACGCCCTGGCCGATGCGGATGGGGCCTGCGCCGAGCACGACGGTCTTCTTCCGGTCGGTGATGATGGACTGGTTCTCGCCCGCGTAGCTGGAATAGAAGTACGGGATATAGGCGTTGGTATGGCAGGTATCCACCATGCGGTATACGGGCATGATGTCCTGCTCGCGGCGGAGGTTGAACACTTCCATCTCCGGCACATTCCACAGCTTTGCGATGAACTTATCGCCGAAGCCCAGCTTCTTCGCGCCCTTGAGCGTTTCCACATCCATGGGCTTGGCAGCAAGAACCTTTTCATAATCGGTGATGCGCTGGATGGCCTCGAGGAAGTAGGGCGTGATCCTGGTAATTTCATACAGCTTTTCCACGCTCACGCCGATGCGCAGGGCCTGGGCGACTGCATAGATGCTGTCATCGCGGAATACGGCGAGGTACTCCAGCAGTTCTTCTGCAGTCTTATCATCAAACTTCGCCATGTGGAAGTGGCACACGCCGATTTCGAGGGAACGCACGCCCTTGAGCAGGGCTTCCTCCAGGGTGGAGCCGATGCCCATTACTTCGCCGGTGGCCTTCATCTGGGTGCCCAGCTTGTTGTTGGCGGAGGTGAACTTATCAAAGGGGAAGCGCGGCAGCTTGGCCACGATGTAGTCCAGGCGCGGCTCGAAGGCGGCGTTGGTGTTGGCGATCTGGATGTCCTCCAGCAGCATGCCCACGGCGATCTTGGCGGTCACCCGTGCAATCGGGTAGCCGCTGGCCTTGGAGGCCAGTGCGGAGGAGCGGGACACGCGGGGATTTACCTCGATCAGGAAATATTCGCTGGAATTGGGGTTCAGCGCGAACTGCACATTGCAGCCGCCCTCGATCTTGAGCGCCTTGATGATCTTGATGGCGGAATCATTGAGCATCTTCAGATCATGGTCGTTCAAGGTGAGGATGGGGGCAACAACGTTGGAGTCGCCGGTGTGCACGCCCACGGGATCGATGTTTTCCATGCCGCAGATGGTGATGGCGTGGTCGGCGCTGTCGCGCATGACCTCGAATTCGATCTCCTTATAGCCCTTCACGCTCTTCTCGATCAGCACCTGGTGCACGGGAGAGAGGCGGAAGGCGTTCACTGCGGTTTCAATCAGTTCTTCCTCATTGTAGGCAAAGCCGCCGCCGGTGCCGCCGAGGGTGAATGCGGGGCGCAGCACCACCGGGTAGCCGATCTTCCGGGCAGCTTCCACGGCTTCCTCGATGGAATAGGTGATCTGGGAGGGAATGACGGGCTCGCCGATCTCCTCACACAGCTCCTTGAAGAGCTCGCGGTCCTCGGCGCGCTCGATGGAGCGGCTGCTGGTGCCCAGCAGTTCCACGCGGCACTCCTTCAAAATGCCCTTCTTTTCCAGCTGCATGGCAAGGTTCAGGCCGGTCTGGCCGCCGATGCCGGGAATAATGGCGTCCGGGCGCTCATAGCGCAGGATGCGGGCCACATATTCCAGGGTGAGGGGCTCCATATACACCTTGTCGGCGATGGTGGTATCGGTCATAATGGTTGCGGGGTTGGAGTTTACGAGCACAACCTCATAGCCCTCTTCTTTCAGGGCGAGGCAGGCCTGGGTGCCGGCATAGTCAAATTCAGCCGCCTGGCCGATGACGATGGGGCCGGAACCGATGATCATAATTTTTTTCAGATCCGTTCTCTTGGACATTTTCTCTTTCCTCCGCTTTCGTTTTGTTGCTTACTTTGAGATATAGGCGATTTCATCCCCGGCAGAGGTTGCGATGCACCTGCCGAGCACATGGTCGCCCGCAAACGGCGTGCTCCTGCCCATGGACAGGAAATCCGCCGGGTCGATGGCATATTCCGCTTCGAGGTCAAAGGCGGTAAAGCCGGGATCGCCCGCAATGCCGAAGCGCTTCCGGGGATTGATGCTCATCAGTTCAACCAGCTTTTCAAGGGAAATCGCGCCGGTGCGCACAAGGTTGGTGTAGAGCAGCGGGAAGGCGGTTTCCAAGCCCACGACGCCCATCAGGCTCTTTTCAAGGCCCCTGCCCTTTTCCTCGGCGGAGTGAGGCGCGTGGTCGGTGGCGATCATATCGATGGTGCCATCGATGATGCCGGCGATCAGGGCTTCCTGGTCGGCCCTGCTGCGGATGGGCGGGTTCATCTTGAAGCGGCCATCCTCCTGTAGCATGGAATCATTGAGCAGCAGGTAGTGGGGGCCGGTTTCGCAGGAAACATCCAGGCCTTCGGCCTTGGCTTTGCGGATGAGCTCCACGCTCTCCTTGGTGGAGATGTGGCATACATGGTAGCTGCAGCCGGTCTCGCGCACGAGCTCCAGGTCCCGGGCGATGGGCTTCCATTCGGATTCCGAGCAGATGCCCCGGTGGCCGTGGGCGGCGGCATATTCGCCATCGTGGATATAGCCGCCGAGAAGCAGGGAATTGTCCTCGCAGTGGGCCACGATCATTTTGCCCAAAGATTTCGCTTTTAGCATAGCCGCGCGCATCATTTCATCATTCTGCACGCCGCGGCCATCATCCGAGAAGGCGCACACATGGGGAGCCATCGCTTCCATATCGGCAAGCGCCTCGCCCAGCTGGCCCTTCGTGATCGCGCCGTAGGGGATCACGCGGATGCAGGCATCCCTCTCAATCGCATCCAGCTGGATCTGCAGGCTTTCCATGCAATCCGGCACGGGGTTCAGGTTCGGCATGGTGCAAACCGCGGTGTAGCCGCCGCGGGCTGCCGCCGCGCTGCCGCTCTTCATGGTTTCCTTGTAAGAAAAACCCGGCTCGCGGAAGTGCACATGCACATCCGCAAAACCGGGCAATACAACTACGGAACCGAGAGACAGCTCGCCATTCACTTCCGCCTTTGCGCCTGCAAAGGTGAAATCACGAACAGTGAAGCCGCCGTTTTCGAAAACACGCGCATTTTTGATGCAGCATTTCACAGTCGGTTCACTCCTTCCGTCTTTTGCATAAGAAAAAACGCCCCTGCGGCCTGGCAAGAGCGAATTGCATACACAAAATGAACGCAGTGCGTCCACGAAGTATTTATGCTGTTGAGCTCGTCTTGCCGGTATCACAGTACCGCTCTTAAAGAACGTTTTAGGTATTTTATCACAGTGCGTGTTTCAAGTCAACGCACATTCCAATTAAGTTTTCTGGAAAAGAATGCGCAGCTTTTTGTATATAACTTGAAGCGCCTTGAACGGATGCATTTCAGATGCTAATATGAATAAAGAAATGCATTTATCCGGGAGCTATTTACATTATGAAAGTACGCAACATGACCGAGGGCAGCCCCATACGGCTGATCCTTTCCGTGGCCCTGCCGCTGATGCTGGGCAATGTGTTCCAGCAGCTCTACACCGTGGTGGACGCGCAGATTGTGGGCAGCGTGGAGGGCGTTTCCGCGCTGGCGGCGCTGGGCGCTTCGGATTGGTTCAACTGGCTCTACCTCGGCATCATACAGGGCCTGGCGCAGGGCTTCACCATTCCCATGGCCCAGGCCTTCGGCGCAAAGGATTATGCCGGGCTGCGCAGGTGCGTGGGCAATTCCATCATCCTGGCGGTTTTGAACGCGCTGGTGATCACGGCAATCGCCCTTCTCTCCATCAACCCTGTGCTGGGCATCATGGATACGCCGCTGGAAATCCGTCCGCTCTCCACGCGCTACCTCACCGTGCTCTTTGCCGGCTTCCCGGTGGTGATGGCCTACAACCTGATGGCGGGCATACTGCGCGCGCTGGGCGACGGCCGCTCTCCCCTCTACGCCATGGCGGTGGCCTGCGCGGTGAATATCGGGCTGGATCTGCTCTTCGTGGCGGCCTTCGGCTGGGGCGTGGAAGGCGCCGCCATCGCCACGGTAATTGCCCAGCTGTGCAGCTGCCTGTTCTGCCTGCTGCGGCTGAAAAAGCTGGATTTCATCAGGCCCTCCCGGGAAGATTTGAAGATGGACGGCGCGGTTTCCGCAAGGCTGATGAAGCTGGGCCTGCCGGTTGCCGCCCAGAACGGCACCATCGGCATCGGCGGCATGATCCTGCAGAGCATCGTGAACGGCATGGGCGTAACCTTCATCGCGGGCTACACCGCCACCAACAAGCTCTACGGCGTGCTGGAGATCGCCGCGATTTCCTATGGCTACGCCATGAGCACCTTCACCGGCCAGAACCTGGGCGCGCGCAAGATACGCCGCATCCACAGGGGAACCCACGCGGCGGCCATCACCGGCGTGATCACCGCCTGCGTGATCGCGGGATTCATGTTCATCTTCGGGCGGGCGATCACCGGCAGCTTCATCTCAGGAACGCCCGAGGAAATGGCCGAGGCCGGCCGCATCGCATGGGAATACCTGCAATTGATGAGCATCTGCCTGCCCATACTCTACATCCTGCACATCTACCGCTCCTCCCTGCAGGGCATGGGGCGCACCTTCATGCCGATGATGTCCGGCATCGCGGAATTCGTGATGCGCACAGGCTCCGCCTTCCTGCTGCCGGGCCTGATCGGTTACAGCGGCCTCTTTTGGGCGGAAATCCTCGCTTGGATCGGCGCGGATCTGATCCTCGTCACCAGCTATTACGCCAGCTACGCCCACTTACGGCGCAGCATACCCGAGGCAATGTAAATATATGGCGATCCGGCATCTTCCGGGCCGCCTTTTTGTTTCAGATATCCGCCTGCGGGGTATAAATAACCATAGGCAATGTTGGAAAAACAACAGTATTCCCCAGCGGGATATGCTATCATCATACCAGCAAAACAGGAGGAGGAAATCCTTATGGCAAATACTTATGATCTGATCGTAATCGGCGGCGGCCCGGGCGGATACCTGGCTGCGGAGCGCGCGGCGCACGCGGGGCTCAAGACCCTGCTGTTTGAAAAGAAATCCCTCGGCGGCGTATGCCTGAATGAGGGCTGCATCCCCTCCAAGGCGCTTTTGAATTCCGCCAAGACCTATGAGCACGCCCTGCATGCCGATCTCTACGGCGTGAGCTGCAGCGATGTGAAGATCGATCAAAAGGCCGTTGTGGCCCGCCGCGGCAGGGTGGTAAAGACGCTGGTTTCCGGCGTGCGCGCCAAGATGAAGGGCGCGGGCGTTACCGTGGTGATGGAGAGCGCGCTGATCACCGGCAAAAATGCCGATGGCTTCTGCGTATCCGCAGCGGGACAGGAATATGCGGGCAAGCGGCTGATCATTGCCACGGGTTCCTCCGCAGTGATTCCGCCGATTCCCGGCGTGAAGGAAAACCTGGGCGGCTTCGTGCTCACCAACCGCGAGGTGCTGGAGCTTCCCGAAATCCCGAAGGAATTCACCGTGATCGGCGGCGGCGTGATCGGCCTGGAAATGGCGGCCTACTACGCAACCGTGGGTTCCAAGGTAACCGTTGTTGAAATGCTGGACCACATCGCCGGCGCCACCGACCGGGAGATTTCCGGCATGCTCCAGAAGGAGCTGGAAAAGAAGGGCGTTACCTTCCTGCTGGGCCACAAATGCCTGAGCGTGGAGCCGGGCAAGGTATGGGTGGAGGCCCCGGACGGCTCGAAGAAGGCCGTAAGCGCAGACAAGGTGCTTCTCTCCATCGGCAGGCGCGCCAATGTGGAGGGCGTTGGCCTTGAAAACATCGGCGTGAACTTCACCAAGGGCGGCGTCGTGACCGATGCGCTGGGCCGCACCAACGTGCCGAACGTATACGCAGTGGGCGATGTGAACGGCCGCCACATGCTGGCCCACACCGCCTACCGCGAGGCGGAGGTCGCCGTGAACACCATTCTCGGAAAACCCGACAGCATGCGCTACAACGCCAATCCCGCCGTGATTTACACCAATCCCGAGATCGCCTCCGTGGGCCGCACCGAGGAGGAATGCAGGGAAAAGGGCATCGATTACGAGGTGCAGAAGCTCTCCATGCGCTATTCCGGCCGCTTTGTGGCGGAAAATGAGGGCGCGGACGGCCTGTGCAAGATCCTGATCAACAAAAAGCACCGCAACATCATCGGCGTGCACCTGATCGGTTCCTACTCGGGCGAGATCATCTGGGGCGCAGCCGAGATGATCGAGATGCAGCTGCGGGTGCAGGATGCGCGGCAGATCATCTTCCCCCACCCCACCGTGAGCGAAATCATCCGGGAAGTGCTGTGGGAGTTTGAAGATCGATAAAAACTGAGGATGCAAAAGGAGAGAGGCATATGCCTCTCTCCTATTATTTTATCCCGCCACGGCCAGCTTTTCAATATCCGTGCCGCCGGCATGCTTTTTCAGGTAGATATCCGTGCATTTTTTATACTTGGCAAATTCCTTCCGTGCGGAATCCACATCGCCGTACACCTTCCAGCAGCCGCAGAATTTGGCTTCCGCCTTGCGGTTGATGAAGCCATCCACATCCTCCGGGGGGTAGCCCAGGAAGAGGCCGATTTCATGGGGAAAATCGCCGCTCTGGCGAATGCGCTCCCGGAGCCGGGCCACGCAGCGGTTGGCATTTTCGCAGCAATAGCCGTGCTCGCAGAGCAGGCGGCAGGCATGGCCATCCTGCAAATCGCTGCGGAGCCTGCCGGGGCGATAGACATAGATGAGCCCCCTCCCATCGCCATAGCGCAGGGGCATCACCCGCAGGCCCTTCCCGGAAAGACGCCGGTTGAGGGCGCGTATGCTCTCGCGCATCGCGGCGTCGCTCTCGAAACGGCAGGAAAAGAGGCTGCCCGTCTTGATGGATGCGAGGGTTGGCGCGCAATAGCGAATGATAGTTTCTTCGGACACGATACCGCCTCCTTCAATTTGAGTTAGCTTATTCTAACTCGATGTTTAAAGCAAAACCGCATTTGCGGTTGGTTAGTAATATCTAACTATATGCAGTATAGCACGCCTTTGATTCCCTGTCAAGCGAAAAATTGCCCGGAAGCCGTCTGCTCCCGGGCAAAAAATCAGCATTGCTTCATCAGGCGGATGTAGAATTCCACCGCCCGCTTTGCGGCATCCAGGCGGATGCGCTCGTTGTTTCCATGGATGGTGCGCCGCTCCTCGGCAGTCAAATCCATCGCAGAGAAGCGGTATACATGCCTGGAAAGGTCGCGGTAGTGGCGGCTGTCGGAGCACTGCACCATCAAATAGGGCGCTACGAGGCAGCCCTGCCAGGTGTTCGCCACGGCATTTGCCACCTTGTCCCACGCCGGGCAATTGGTTTCCGAAATGGGGCTGGGCTCCATATTGCTGCCTGCGGTGATCTCCACGGCGCTGTCGTTCACTGCCCGGCGCAGGCGCGCGAGGGCTCCCTGCACGCTGTCCATGGGGTTCAGGCGCAGGTTGGCCGTCATCGATGCGGCGGGCGGAATCACATTGGGAGCCTTGCTGCCGGAAGCCTGGGTGAAGGCCACGGTTGTGCGCAGCAGGGCATTGATTTCGCCGCCTGTCTTCTTGCACAGCAGGTTCAAAACGCCCTTGAAAAGCCACATATTCGCAAAGATCATGCGGAATACGAAGCTGGAATGGCGGCCGAGGGTATCAAACATTTCGGCGGCAGGCTTGGTGATATGCATCGGGAAGGGATGGTCCTCCACGGCGCAGCAGGCCCGGGAGAGCACGCCGATGGGCGTGTGGGGCTTGGGAGCGGATGCGTGGCCGCCGCCGGATTTCACGGTGAACGTTGCATTCAGCATGCCCTTTTCCGCGATGCCGATCAGGCCGCAGGGCTGCTTCACGCCGGGGAATACATTTTCCACCACGCCGCCGCCCTCATCCACAACCAGCGCGGGCCGGATGCCGTTTTTCTGGAAATATTCCACGATGCGCACCGCGCCCATGCCGTTTACCTCCTCCCCGCCGGAGAAGGCGAAGTAGATATCCTGCTCAGGAACATGACCCCCGGCAATCAGGGTATTGGCGGCGGTGAGCACGGCGTTCATGGTCACCTTGGTATCCAGGGTTCCCCTGCCCCACATCACGCCGTCCTCGATGATGGCTTCAAAGGGGGGCTTGGCCCAGTTTTCCTCCTCCACGGGCACCACATCATAGTGGGCCATCATTACGGAAGGCGCATCCGAAGATTTCCCCCTCCAGCGGAAGAGCAGGGCGCGGTCCGGAAGGCGCATGAATTCGCAGGCCGCGAATACCTCCGGATAGAGCCCCGGCAGCAGGGAGATCAGCTTCTCGAATTCGGCGTCGTCCTCCAGGGCGGGATCGTAGTAGGAAACGGTCTTGCAGCGCACCAGCTGCTGGAGGGCGGAGATGGCGGCGTCGCCGTCGAAGGAAACCTCCTCCCGCTCCGGCCAGTTCTGGGGCGCAGGCTTGAAGGCCGCAGCCCGGGCGATCACCACGGCGAGCAGCAGGGCGAGCGCCGCAAGGATGATGTACAACACAAACATAGCCTTTCCTCCTTAGAGCATGCCCTTTTTGTACATGATGCGGCTCACCGCCAGCGTAAAGAGCACGCTGAAGGGCACCATGATGCCCACGGTACCGGCATTGAGCGCGGGAATGGCGATGAAGAGCACCAGCATCAGGCTCACGGGGGCGATGGCGATCTTCCAGTTCTTGGATACTAACACCACGCCGAGGCCGCCGAAGAGCGCCGGCAGGATCTGCGCGAAGGCGGGCTCCAGCACAGGCGCGTTCAGCACGGGCGTGAGCGGGGTAATCAGCAGCACGCCGAGGATGATGATCAACGTAGTAACGATGCTGGAAGTGGCGATGGCGATGGTGGAGATTACCTCGCCCTCATCGGAATTGGCTTTCACGCCGGACTGCTCCAGTGCGTTCAGGGCGCAGGGCAGCTTGAGATTGGAAATATTGCCGGTTACAAAGGACAGATAGCTTCCTCCCGCGCCCAGCATGGGAATGAAGGTGATGGTTTCCACCACGCCCACCGCCCAGTACATGGGAGCCGTGGCCAGCAGGCCCAGCAGCAGGCCGCGCATATCCGGCAGGGTGCCGAAGATCAGGCATACGGCCACCGGGAACATCAGCAAGATCACCATTACGGATAGATTCCATACACGGCCCCAGGAATGCACCTGGTCCATGTAAGTCATATTCTTCTTCATGCTTTTTTACCTCCTCAGGACAGCCAGGCAGTAAACGGAATGGCGCTGGCCATGCCGATCACCAGGCTCAGGGGCAGGGCGTAATCGGAAATCCAGGGGGCCTTCACCTTCTTCACCAGCAGGCCCGCGAGGCACATCACCAGCGCGGAAACCGCCATCACGCACACCGGAATCAGGCCCTGCATGGAGCCGGAAAACACGGTGGAAACATCGCAGAATACGAAGCCCACAAAGGCCGCGATCATGCCGATGAACATGGAGCTGGAGAAGATATCCGCCCACTTTCTATCCCGCTTTTCCAGGCTGCTCATGCCGCCCTGGAGCTTTTTGCACAGCACCGGCACCAGCCAGATGCCCACCATGATGCTCAGGGTCATCACGCAGGCGATGGTGGTATACTGGGATGCATTGAGCCCGGTTGCCTGACCAAATGTGAGACCCATGGCATTCATGGAGTTCGCGGCGGCGATGGTTTCATAGGACAGGGAACCCACCACGCTCAGGCGCAGCCAGGGCAGCGGCACGCCGAGATCCTTTGCCAGGGTCATCACGCTGATGATGATGGCGATGGCGGGCGCGATGGTGAACACACCCGCAGTGACGGCCACGCGGCGCAGTTTTGCGCTCTCCATGCCGAGCTGGCGGCCGCGCTTCCATGCCTTTACAAGGAAAAACACCGATTGCGCCAGAACCACCAGCACGATGAGCCCGGCGAGCAGATAAAGAACCGGAGAATTGATATCAAATTTCAAAACCCATTCCTCCCCTATTGTGGAATCTATGTGTTATTGTACATCGAAACGGGGCAAGAAGCAAGCAAAACCCTGTTGATGATCAAATCAGCAGGGTTCCATTTGCATCTATGGACTTGTTTTTGCAGGACGGCCCAATCAGTCTGACCCGGCGGCGTGTACGGCGGGTCAGGTTTTTCCGAAGCTGCAGCGGAGGAAAAAACAATACATACAGTCAGGATTGCGCCCGGAAATCTTTGATTTCAGCAATCCGCATTCCCCCACCGCATTGAAAATTGAAGATTTTCAATGCAAGTCTTAGCCCCAGAGCACGGAAAGCATCGGCACAATCTGCTTCTTTCTGGACAAAATGTGCGGCAGGAAGCAGGTGTTGCCCTTCACCTCGGCATTGAATGCCTGGCGGATGGTATCCGCGTCGCCGAGGAAGAGCAGCTGGGTGCCCTCGCGCAGCACATCCGTGAGCATCAGCAGCATCATATCATAGCCGCGCTTGCGCACGGTATCGCGCATGATGGCCAGGAATTCATCCGTGCGCTCCAGGATATGCTCGGAATTCAGGCAGGTGATCTGGCCGATGCCGAGATCGTGGCCCGCGATATGGAATTCCTTGAAATCGGAGAAGAGCAGCTCCTCGGCGGGGCGGTTATCGGATGTGGAGGCGGCGAAGATCAGCTGGCCCAGTTCATCCAGGGATACCCCGGCGATGCGCGCCATGCGCTCGGCCATGCGGCGGTCGCGCTCGGTGCAGGTGGGCGATTTGAACATCACCGTATCGGATACGATGGCCGAAGCGATCAATCCAGCCAGCTTTTCCGAGGGCATCAGGCCCTTTTCCTGGTACATGCCGGCGATGATGGTGGAAGTGCTGCCCACGGGTTCGTTCCGGAAGTAAATGGGGCTGCCGGTCTGGATATCGGCGAGGCGGTGGTGATCGATGATTTCCAGGATCTCCGCCTGGTCGAGCCCGGGCACGGACTGGGCGGCGTCGTTGTGGTCCACCAGCACCACGCGCTTGCGGCGGGGCCGCAGCAGGTGGAAGCGTGCCAGCGTGCCGACCACTTTATCATTTTCATCCAGGATGGGATAGCTGCGGAAGCGGCTCTGGAGCACTACCTCACGCACATCATCGATGTAATCATCCAGGTGGAAGTGGGCAATATCATCCTTGCGGCATACGCGGCAGACCGGGATGGCATGGTAAATCAGCCGCGCGGCGCGGCATGCATCGTGGGGCGTGGAGATGATGCAGGTATCCGTGGGCATGGAGCGCAGCTCCTCGCTGAGCTCCGCCTGGCAGAGCACCACGCAGCGCACACCGGCTTCCACCGCAGAGCGGATGATTTCCGGCTGCTGGCCGCAGAGCAGGATATAATCCTTGCCGGAAAAAATGGGCGCTTCATGGGCCTTGGGCAGGGCAAGCACCACCTCGCCGGACACGGAATCGGTCATGTTGCCCGCATCATTCAGTATCCTGCCCTCCAACACGCTCAGCAGGTTGAACACCGGCACGGAGTCGATCACCGGGTTCTGGATGGAGCTCATATCGTATGCGGCGATATCGCCCTGGGTGAGCATGCCGAAGAGGCGGCCCTCCTCATCGGTCACAGGCAGCGCGGAGAGAGTCTGGTCGGCGCAGAGCACATTCCATGCGCGGCTCACGGTCACGCCGGAGCTCAGCGCGGGCGGGGTATCGAATTCCAAATCCCGCACCTGGGTGCGCATGGTATGGATGCGCTGGGGCGCTTCAAAGCCGAACCTGTCCAGCACCATCTGGGTTTCATCGCTGATCTCGCCCAGGCGCGCCGCCTGGAATTCGCGGTCGCCCACAGCGTTGCGCAGCGCGGCATATGCCATGGCGGATACGATGGAATCGGTATCGGGATTTCGGTGGCCGGTTACATAAATCGGGTCCATATTTTTATCCTCCCGGAATTATCTTCTTGAGACTACTCTATTTTACCACATTCCGGCAATTCATAAAAGGGTGCGGCGGATATTTTATTCCTCCACCGGCGGATAGGCCACGCCGCGGAGCTTGAAATAATCCTTTCCCCAGTCGGAAAGGCCATGGATGAGGGGCACGAGGGAATTGCCGAGCTCCGTGAGGGAATATTCCGTCTTCGGCGGCACCACGGGATAGAGCACGCGGCGAAGCACCCCGTCCGCCTCCAATTCCTTCAACTGGCGGCTGAGCATGCGGGGCGTAGCCCGGGGCAGCAGCCGCTGGAGCTCGCTGAAGCGCAGGGTTTTGCCGATGAGCTCGTAGATGATGAGCACCTTGTATTTCCCGCCAATGATATCCATCGTGGCCTCAATGGGGCAATAATAGGATTTCAGCTGTTCAATATCCATGGTATCCCTCGCTATACAAAATGATAGTATATCACAAAAATGTGCATTCTTGACATATGCGAAGCATTCAATACAATTATAACCAACGGGGAAAAATCCGTCAATGCAGGGAGGAAAATCCATGCTTTACTACATCGGCCAGGCCATCGGCATATTTGCAACCATCTGCTGCTTCGTGATGCCGCTCTTCAAGAAAAAATGGCAGATGCTTGCCTGCTCTGCCGTGGCAAATGTATTTTTCGCGCTGAACCTGCTGCTGATCGGTCAGCTGAGCTCCGCCATCATCATCAATATCGTGGCCGTGGTGCAAACCCTCATCTCCCTATGGCATGTGCAGAAGGGCAGGCCCGTCACGCCGGCGGAAAACATCATCTTCCTCATCCTCTATGTGGCCTGCGGTTCGCTGGGCTTCAAGGAGCTGCTGGATGTGCTGCCCATCATCGGCGCAGTATTCAACATGCTGGCCGCCTTCCAGCGGGACGAGCAGAAGACCCGCATACTGATCCTCTTGAACGCATCCACCTTCTTCAGCTACTACCTGATCGTGGGCTCCACTTCGATGTTCGCAGAACTGCTGGCCATCGTCACCACGCTGATTGCAATGTTCAAATACCGAAAGCCGAAAAAGGCATAGAGAAACAGGGCGGTTTTCCCGCCCTGTTTCCCTACGCTTCATCCGCCTTGTATGCAATGCCCCAGGATTTGCGGGCATCCTCGATGATTTTGGCGATCACGCGGCTCTCGGCGTGGGTGAAGTCGGCGCACTCCTTCTTCCCCTCCCGCAGCGCTTTCTGCACGGCCATGATTTCATACTGGAAGCCGCTGGCCCCGAAGGGGGAATCAAAGCGCTCAACGCTTCCATCATTGCAGCTGAGCACGGCTTCGGTGGGATGCCAGAATTCCGGGCCGAAGGCGATGCTGCCCGCGCTGCCGGTGATGCGCGCCGTGTGGTCGCTGTCCTGGTTGAAGGCGCCGCCGGCGAAGGCCGTTCTGCCGTTTCCATAATCCAGCAGCAGGCGGCATGCATCATCCACCTCGCCGTTGGAATGCATCGCGGAAAACACCTTCTCCGGCCCTCCCGGGAAGGCCAGGTTGGCCACGCCCAGGGAATAGATGCCCACATCGCGCAGCGCGCCGCCGGAATGGGCAATGCCCGCCTTCCAGGTCTGCCAGTCGCTGTAATCGGGCTTGATATCAAAGCAGACGTTCACCGTCAGCACATCGCCGATTTTTCCCGCGGCGATCCACTCGCGAACCTTCCGGACTGCCGGGAAGCAGCGGGTCCACATGCCCTCCATCAGGAAGAGTCCCTTCTCCCCCGCCTTTGCGTGAACAGCCTCCCACTGCTTCATGTTGTCCACCATGGGCTTCTCGCTCAGCACATTTGCGCCGCTATCCAGCGCCTTCATGATGTAGCCGTAGTGCAGATCATTGGGAATGGCAAGGTAAACCACATCCGGCTTCGCCTCATTCAGCATTGCATCGTAATCGGTATAAACCGCCTCGCCGCCATACTGCGCCGCGAAGGCCCGCGCGCTCGCCTCGCTGCGGGAAACCACCGCCGCCAGCGCCGCATCCTCCACAAGCTGCATGCCCTGCGCAAAGCTGTTGGCGATATAGCCGGTTCCAACGATCGCCCATCTGATCTTTTCCATACGC
Organism: Clostridia bacterium; assembly: GCA_017481065.1. The sequence goes on from JAFUPT010000084.1 coordinate 16,295, forward strand.
TCACCTCGATATTTTTGATTTCATTATAGCATAGCGGCAGGCAAAAGAAAACCCTTGAAAACGCCATGTTTTCAAGGGTTTTGCGGCATGGGCCGGTTTAGTTTTCCTCGAGTCCCACCACGGAATCAATCGGCAGCGACAATACAATTCCCTTGGCCTCGCTGTGGATGCCGCAGTGATCGCTGACCGCCTGCATGATGGCGAGCTTTTCTTCCGCCCTGGTAAGGATCAGCACGATCTCCTTTTCCTCCTGGAAGCTCAGGCCCCAGAACTGCAGCGTGCTTTCGTTGGTAATCCTGCGGCTGTGAATCACAGTGCCGCCGCCCGCGCCCGCAGCCTTGGCAGCCTTCATCACATCCTCGCTGAATCCCTGGTTCACCACTGCCGCAACCAGGGTATAATTGATATCATTCATATGATTCCTCCTTTTGAGCAGCGCGCCCCCTTCTTCGTTCAGGGTGCTGAGCATGCGCAGCATATGATTGTTGGTTCCGGTAATCGGCATGGTAAAGGCGATGCCGCTGTTGGGCGTATACATCTCCAGCTTTTTCCTGAGCTTATGAAGCATTTCATCCGCAAAGGGCTTGGGCATCATCCCCACCAGTATGCTCTTTTCAATATCGCCCAGGCCCAGAGCGTCCATGATTTCGCTGGATGCCGTTCCCAGGCCATGCAGCTGATACTGAATCGGTACCGCGCCCTCATGAAACAGCGCCGCCGCCTTTCCGGCAAGGGCCGGGGTGGTAATCAGCATCAATATGCGAAAGGATGTATTTCTATCTTCGTTGTGCATGCTTACTCCTCCGTCAGTTCAATGATCTGGTCGCTATCCACAGAAATGGTAGTTGCCCGTGCAGCATTCTTCTCCCACTTCTTCATCTTGATACCATAGTGCAGGCCCATGATCTGAATGGCAATCAGGGGCGTGAGCGCAACCAGTGCCACCGCGCCGAAGGCGTCGGTCATGATGTTCCCGCCCATGGTTTGGCAGGCGCCGATGCACAGCGGCAGCAGGAAGGTGGTCGTCATGGGACCGCTGGCAACGCCGCCGGAGTCAAACGCAATACCGACGAATATCCGGGGCACCAGGCGCGACAACACAAGGGCGACAATATAGCCCGGAATCAGGATAAACTGAATGGGAATGCCCGTGAGTATGCGCAGCACGGACAGGCCCACGCTGATGGCCACGCCGATGGACATGCAGGTATTCATGGCGTTTCTGGAAACGCTGCCGTTCGTGACGGACTGCACCTGCCGGTTCAGTACCTGGATGGCCGGCTCCGCCTTCACGATGAAAAAGCCGATCAGCATGCCGATGGGCATCAGAACCCAGTTCCATTCCAGGGCTGCAATTTCCCTGCCGATCTGGGTGCCCACGGGGGCAAAGCCCACATTCACGCCGCACAGGAAGAGCACGAGGCCGATATATGTATAGGCGAAGCCCACCAGTATTTTGCGGCGCTGGTACTTCTGGTATCTCTTGCTGATCATCTGGAAGATGAAATATACAAGCAGTACCGGCAATATGGATACCAGAACCTCGCCCGCATATTTGGGAAGCTCAATCGCAAAGGCCTTCACCACATCCTGCATGGTTACAACCTGCGCAACGGCAGCTGCGGAGTACGCCGCCTCCTTCGGGGAGAAGAAGCAGCCGAGGATGAGCACCGCCAGGATCGGGCCGCCGCTGGAGAGCGCCACCAGGCCAAAGCTATCGCTGGAGGCATTCTTATCGCCGCGCATGGAGGAAAGGCCAACGCCCAGCGCCATGATGAAGGGCACGGTGATCGGGCCCGTGGTAACGCCGCCGGAATCGAAGGCGACGGCGAGGAAATCCTTCGGTACAAAGACGGAAATTACAATCAGCACCAAATACATGCCGATCAAAAGCAATGATAGATCAATTTTTTTCAGGATGCGCAGCACCGCCAGGGCAAGGAATATGCCCACGCCCACGGCCACGGTGATGATGAGCACCATGTTGGGAATGGAGGGCACCTGCTGGGCCAGAACCTGCAGGTCCGGCTCGGCAATGGTGATGATGATGCCCATAATAAGGCTGACGCACAGAACCATCCACAGCTTTTTGGTTTTGGATATCTGTACGCCTATGCCTTCGCCCAGGGGCGTCATGGACATTTCAGCGCCTAGCTGGAACAGGCCCATGCCGATCACCAGCATGATCGCGCCGCCCAGGAACATAAACATCGTGCCCACTTCCAACGGTACAAGGAAGATGCTGAGTGCAAGCACAATGCCGGTGATTGGCAGGACCGCCGACAGGGATTCCCGCAGCTTGGATTTCAATTTGGGATTCAAAAACAGAAACCTCCTTCATCCGGCAGAGATCCGCTGCCGGTGGCTTCATGCATGTGCAACCAGCAGTTTGGGCCGGTGTAGAGTGTTTGCTGCACATGCATGAACAGAATAATAAGTGTGCTTTGTTGCGTATAGAGAAAGTCGAAGCTCGGGCAACCGCCGGTTCACCAAGGGAGAACAGTGAAAATGAACCGGTGGTTACTTCGGGGTATTGAACATACATTTGGGAATCATGATATATAGCAACACTCTACGATGCCATTCTATAATCCCTTGTATAACTGTTTATCAACCGAAAATCAACTTTCATTGAGAAATGGAATTTGTTTCCGAAAGCCATATTCCGCTTTGGTTCTTTGGCAAGAACCGGGGAGCGCAATATCTATAGCTGCTGCCGGGTGAAGAAGCGCCCCGGGCAGGACACCATCAAACAGCCCGCGCAGCTCACGGTCATCCTCGGCAATCAGAATTTTCGTCATAATCCCAATCCTCTTTTATCCACTGATTCAATACTACCAGAATTTTTCCCTGCCTGCAAGGCCGCAAACGTCAAAAATTCTTTTTAAATTTATATCTTCTGTATGCCTGCCTGAC
>JAFUPT010000085.1 GCA_017481065.1 Clostridia bacterium
CAAGGCCGGGGATTTCCACACGATGTTCTTCGGTGAAATCCTGCGCTGCTATACGACGGACGAGGATTGACAGCCCTCCGGCAAAGAAAGCACCCCATTCGTGATTTTGAAAATCATGAATGGGGTGCTGCTTATTTGGGGATTCAGAGAACTTCCTTCATCAGGGCGATGGTCGCTTCATTCGCGATGCCATCCGGCTCCGGGAAGCCGTAGGCCAGCTGGAAGGCTTTCACTTTTTCGCGGGTGAGGGCATCGTACACGCCGTTTTCCTCGATCTCGAGCTTGTGCTGGATCCACTTCACGGCGTCGGCCTTGGTCATCTCCTCCACGAGGGCACTGACAGCGTCGGCAACCTCCTTCATTTCCTCATCGGTGAGCACGCATACCGGCGGCTGGGGCTCGACAGTGGGTTCCACGGTGGGCTCAATGGTGGGCTCGACAGTGGGCTCGACAGTAGGTTCCACGGTGGGCTCAATGGTGGGCTCGACAGTAGGTTCTGCGGTGGGTTCCACAGAGGGCTCGACGGTGGGTTCGGCAGTGGGTTCGGCAGAGGGCTCTGCGGTGGGTTCGACGGTGGGTTCCGCGGTGGGTTCGGCAGTGGGCTCGATGGTGGGTTCTGCGGTAGGCTCGATGGTGGGCTCAACAGTGGGTTCCGGGGTGACTTCGGGTTCATAGCGGAAGAGCTCTTCCAGCATTTCCACATCTGCGGTGCGGCCATTGCCCTCCATGCCGATGGACTTCTGGAAGGAGGCCACGGCCTCCACGGTGGCGCTGTTGTAGTAGCCATTGGCATCGCCAGCGAGGAAGCCGAGGGCGATCAGCTGCTCCTGCATTTCGGTGACGCGGACGCCGGAATCGCCCTTCTTCAGGGTGATGAGCACTTCGCACTCCGGCGCGTCCTTGGCGTAGAGGGCCTTGAGGGTTTTGGTTCCGGCCACGCCGTCCTGCTTGAGTCCGGCGGCGTCCTGGAAGAGCTTCACGGCAGCGGCGGTGCGGGAGCCGAAATCGCCGTCGAGGGGCGCGGCCATGTAGCCCAGCTTGCGCAGGCGGTACTGCAGATCCTCCACGCGCACGCCTTCATCGCCCCTGGAGATGGACACATAGGTGACATACTCCGGCGCGCCGGCAGCAAAGAGCTTATCCTGCACGGCTGCGGTGGCTACGCCATCCTGCTCGGCAGAAATGGCATCCTGGAAGAAGCGCAGGGCGCGATGGGTGCGGGAGCCGAAGATGCCGTCGGCGGAGCCGCAGTTGTAGCCCAGCTCCTTCAGGCGGGACTGCAGGGCACGCACATCCTCGCCCCGGGAGCCCTTCTGGAGCGTGCGGTAGGCGGGCGCTTCCTCCTCAAGGTAGAGGACGGCCTGGACGGGCGCATCTTCCTCAACATAGAGGATTGCTACATCGGTGGTGGTGAGACCTGCGAAATCCAGATCGGATTCCAGCTGGGCGGAAACAACTTCATAGGGGAAATCATGCTCAAAGCCGATGGTATTGGCGCCGGCTTCTGTCATGGTGACCAGCAGGCCGCCGAGGCGCTTGTCGTTATCGGCGTTGGAATAGAGGCCGACGGCGGCGAGGAGCTTGCCCTCGGCATCGAAGGCGTAGCGCTCGATGATGATGTAAGTATCGCCGGGATCGGAGAGCTGGAGGGCGCAGGTATCGCTGGCCTCATCGTAGGAAATCCAGTTCTGTTCAGATGCGTAGGGCAGGGCGAAGCTATTGCTGCCGAAGGAGGCCGTGGCATAGCCCCAGATGAGACCGGCGGGCAGGATGAGATATTCGCCCTCGACTTTGGCTTCTTCATGGTCCCTTGCCCAGTTTACGCCCATGAGGTATACCTGGGTCCAGGCGAAGGTTTCGTTCTGGGGATCGTAGGCAACTTCGCCTTCAACGCCCATATTGCGGGCGAGGCTATCCAGCACGGGAAGCATGTCGTAGAGCTTATCCTCGGTGGTCATGGTTTCGAGGAAGGTGAAGGTGGGCTCGTTGGCGCTCTCCGCATAAGTAAGGGCGGAGCAGGCCAGCAGGGCGGCGATCAGGATACAGAGCAGTTTTTTCATTTGCATTCACTCCTTTGGCAAGCAATGAATTTAGCGGGAATTGCTTTGTTTATTAGACGCGCGGGAATGGCGGAAAGTTCATGAAAATCCGTATTTTTACATGCTCAGCCATCGATATTTTCCAGGAAGCTGTGCATTTCGCCCCTGGTCTTGTAGCCGGGCAGGGTATCGAGGTTCACCTTGTGCAGGCTGGCGAAGAGATTGATTTCCACATTGGGGTTCACTTCCCGCATGCGGCGGATGAGCTCCTTGGTTTCCCTGCGCTTGGAGGCGCTTTCATCGATTTCGCCCGCCTCGGAAACCCGGCAGGCGCAGCGGAGGAAGTGGAGGCCATTGTAATTGCGCCAGGCGATGATATCATCCTCCCGGATGCAGTAGAGGGGGCGGATTAGCTCCATGCCCTCGAAATTGGCGCTCCTGAGCCGGGGAACCATGCCCTGGAGCTGGGCTCCGTAGCTCATGGACATGATGGCGGTTTCGATCACATCGTTTAAGTGGTGGCCGAGGGCGATCTTGTTGCAGCCGCGCCGCTTGGCCTCGGCATAGAGATGGCCCCGGCGCATGCGGGCGCAGAGATAGCAGGGGTGGTCGCCGCCGGCCTGCTCGGCGGAGGAGAAGATATCGGTTTCAAAGATGGACACGGGAATATTGAGCAGCGCGGCGTTTTCCTCAATTTGGCGGCGGTTTTCCGGGCTGTATCCGGGGTCCATGCAGATAAATTCCAGCTCAAAGGGAACTTCGCTGAAGGGCTTGAGATGCTGGAGCAGCATGGCCATGAGCCAGCTATCCTTGCCGCCGGAGATGCAAACGGCGATTTTATCGCCCGGCTGGATCAGCTCATAGCGCTTGATGGCAGCGATGAAGGGGTTCCAGAGCTCCTTGCGGTATTTTTTGATCAGACTGCGCTCGGCAAGCTGGTGTTTTTTCAGTTCGCGGGCCATGTTATGCCTCCTTGATCAGATCCTTGATGACTTCGCCTGCGAGGATGAGGCCCGCCACCGAGGGCACGAAGGCCACGGAGCCGGGCAGGCGGCCAGCCTCGGTTTTGATGGCTTCCTCCTCGGAATAGACCACCTTGAGGCGATCCACGCCCTTCTTGCGCAGCAGGCCGCGCATGGCCCGGGCGAGGGGGCAGACCTTGGTTTCATAGATATCCGCCACGCGGAAGCGGGTGGGATCGAGCTTGTTGCCCGCGCCCATGGAGGAGATCACCGGCACCCCGGCGGCCCTGGCCCGGAGGATGATTTCTACCTTGCCGGACACGGTATCGATGGCGTCGACCACATAATCATACTGGCTGAAATCGAAGCTATCCGCCGTCTCCGGCAGGAAGAAGCAGTTGCGGCGGTATACGGTGATATTGGGATTGATATCCTGCGCGCGCTCGGCGGCCACATCCACCTTGGAGCGGCCGATGGAGGAATGCAGGGCGATGATCTGGCGGTTGAGGTTGGAGGGGGCGACGGTATCGTTGTCGATCAAATCGAGGGCGCCCACGCCGCAGCGGGCGAGGGCTTCCACGGCATAGCCGCCCACGCCGCCCACGCCGAACACGGCGACGCGGCAGCGGGAGAGCTTTTCGATGGCTTCTTCGCCCAGGAGCAGGGCGGTGCGGGAAAATTGTTCGTGCATAGGAACCTCGTTAGTCGTCCGCGGCCACATGTTCATCCTCTTTGGGCAGGCGGCGGAAGAAATGGATGGCGAAGGGGAAGGAGATCACGGCGGAGAGGATATCCGAGCAGGGCTGGGAGAGCTGCACGCCCAGCAGGCCGATGGCGCCCGGCAGGATCAGCAGCAGCGGTATGAAGCACAGGCCGCTGCGCAGGCAGGCAAGCAGAAGGGCGCGGCCCTTCTGCCCGGCGCTCTGGAAGAGCATGTTCGGGGTGATGTTGAAGGGGGTGAAGAACAGGCTGAAGCTGGCAAAGCGCAGGGCGAGTCCGCCGATGCGCAGCACTTCCGGATCATCCTGGAACAGGCCCACGATGAAGGGGGAGAAGGCAAAGCCCAGGCTGCAGAATACCACCAGCACGCACAGGCCGGCGATCAGCGTGAAGCGGAAGGCGCGGCGCAGGCGGGCATATTTGTGGGCCTGGAAATTGAAGCCTGCCACCGGCTGGAAGCCCTGGCCGATGCCGAGGGCGATCGAGAGCATGAAGAACTGGCAGCGGCTGGTGATGGCCATGGCGGATACGCAGGCGTCGCCATACACGCCCGCGGCATTGTTCAGGATGCCCGAGGAAATGCTGGACAAGCCCTGCCGGAAGAGGCTGGGGAAGCCGGTGGTGACGATATCGCCGATCAGGCGGAGGTCCGGGGCGAAGGAGCGGATGGAAATCTTCGTCTGGGCATGGCGGCGGAACATAAAAAGGAGCACGAGGAAGCTGACCACCTGGCTCAGCGCGGTGGCGAGGCCGGCTCCGGCCACGCCCATATGGAATACATAGATGAAGAGGGGATCGAGGGCCATGTTCAGGAGACCGCCGGTGGTGAGGCCGATCATGGCGTAGAATGCCTTGCCTTCGTAGCGCAGCACATTGTTGAGCACGAGGCTGGCGATCATCGCGGGCGCGGAGGCGAGGATGAAGAAGCCATATTCCACGGCGTAGGGCAGGATGGTTTCCGTGCTGCCCAGCAGGCGCATCAGCGGGCGGACGAAGGGAATGCCGAGCACCACAAAGATAAGGCCCGCGCCCAGCGCGAGGAAGAAGCTGGTGGATACATAGCGGGAGGCGGTTTCTACATCCTTTTGCGCCAGCTGGCGGGAGATGATGCTGCCGCTGCCATGGCCCAGCATGAAGCCGATGGCCTGCAGAATGGCCATCAGGGTGAAAACGATGCCCACCGCGCCGCTGGCGCTCACGCCAAGGGTGCCTACGAAATAGGTATCGGCAAGGTTATAGATATTGGAAATCAGCATGGAGATGATGGTGGGAATGGCGAGGGTGGCGATCAGCTTTTCCACCGGGGTCTCCGTCATTCGCTTGTAGTGGCGTTCAGCTTCGGTCATGGTTTTCCTCCATATCCATTTATAGTTATATTATAGGAAGCGCGCTGTAAAGTTCTCTAGCGCTTTTGCGCGCAAAGGCAGGAAAACGGGGCTTTCGCGGCGAATTTATGCAGGGATTTATTTGAATTGGACCGGAGCGCGCCGCCCATGGGCGCGGGTTCCGGCAGGGCGGCAATTCGCAAGGCGCGGCCGCGATAACAGGAGGGCAATTATGCTGGATATACTCTTCGCTGGCGAACTGAATGTGGACGTGATCCTGAGCGGCGTGAAGCAGGCGCCGGTCTTCGGCAAGGAAATCCTCTGCGAGGATTACCAGGAGGTGGCGGGCGGCTCCACGGGCAACTGTGCCTGCGCGGCGGCTTCTCTGGGATTGAAAAGCGCCATGTTCAGCAAGCTGGGCAAGGACCGCTTCGGCGAAATATTGCTGAATACGCTGAAAAAATACGATATGGACCTGCGGTTCATGGATATTTCCGAAAAATACCAGACCGGCGCTACGGTGAGCCTGTGCTCCGACAGCGACCGGGCGATGATCACCCACTTCGGCGATACCATCGACGCCTTTGACGCGGAGGAGATTCCCCTGGAGGCGGCGGGCGCGCGGCATCTGCATGCGGGTTCCTTCTACCTGCAGCCGCGGGTGCGCAAGGGCCTGCCCGCAGTGTTTAAAAGGGCGCAGGAGCTGGGCATGACCACCTCGCTGGACGCAGGCTGGGATGAGCATGGAAACTGGCACGATTCCCTGGATGATATCCTGCCCCACACCGATTATTTCCTGCCCAACGAATCCGAGGCTGTGGCCATCACCGGCGATGAGGACCCGGCCAGCGCGGCGGTGAAGCTGGCGGCCTACGGCTGCAATGTGGTGGTGAAGTACGGCGCAAAGGGCAGCTTCTATTGCCCGCGCTTTGGCGGGGAAGCGAAGTTTTACCCGGGATACAAGTCCTTCGTGCACGATACCACCGGCGCGGGCGACAGCTTCAATGCGGGCTTCCTCTACGGCGCGCTGAGGGGCTGGGAAATTGGCAAAGCCATGCAGCTGGGCAACGCTGTGGGCGCGCTGAGCGTGCAGCGCAACGGCGGCTCCGAAAACTGCCCGACCCTGGAAGAGGCGCTGGCAGTGATGGAAAAGGGAACGGCGCTGTAAGGGAGGAAAGCGCCAAGGGGGAATGCCTTCCCCGGCCAAACCGGAAATCAAAAATGACCTCGATGCGAGGTCATTTTTTTGTGGGGAAGCTGATGGATGCGCTTTGGTTCTGATATAGGGGAATGCGCTTCCCCTTGACCCCGCCCTGTTTATCCGTTATAATAAAAGGTAAGATTTAACATAGGGGAGGTGCAGGGAATGAAAAAGCGGCTCGTTGCCATCGCGCTGGCCATCGCGCTCCTGCTCGGCTGCCTGCCCTGCGCCATTGCGGAGAGCATCACCGTGTATGTGGCGGAAAACACCCTCAAGGTCTATCAGGAATCCTCCAGCTCCGCCAAGGTGCTCGGCACCATGGCCTATGGCGAGAGCATGACCTGCCTCTCCGTGGACGGCGGCTGGGCGGAGGTGAAAAATTCCGCCGGAACCACCGGCTACTGCAAGACCAGCGGCCTCACCAGGACGAACCCCAACACCATCAGCGAAGAACTGTATATCAATTCCGATGGCGTGAAGGTCTATAAGCGCCCCAGCACCTCCGCCGCTGTGATGATGACCCTGCAAGCCGGCGAGTCTTACACCGCCGTGGCCGTGACCGGGGATAACCGCTGGGTGCGCCTGAAAAACGGCAAATACTACGGCTATGTGCTGGCAAAATACCTCTCCGCCGCCCCTGAAGATGCGGATGGCGGCGAGGATACCTCCCTTGCCGGGACCGCTGTCTACGTCATTTCCAATACCCTTCCCGTCTACAAAAGCGCTTCTTCCTCATCCAAGCTCCTCGGCACCATGGCCTATGGCGAGCGCATGACCCTCGCTTCCGTGGATGGCAGCTGGGCCAAGGTGAAGAATGCTGCCGGAGCCGCCGGCTACTGCAAGTTTACCTCCCTCTCCACCTCCGATCCCAACAGCCTTGATGAAACCGTGTACCTCGACCGGGATGGCGCGAAGATTTACCAGCGGCCCTCCACCGGCGCGAAGCTGCTGGCCACCGGCAGCGCGGGCGACAGGCTCACCGCCGTGGCGGAAACCCCGGATGGCGAATGGCTGCGGGTGAAGCGCAGCGGCAGCTATGGCTATGTGCTCGCCTACCAAACCACCAGCGAAGCTCCCGGGGAGGAAAGCCCCGGGCAGGATCACGCCGGAGCCGCCGTCTACATCATCTCCAATACCCTGAAAGTCTACAAGGAGGCTTCTTCCTCCTCCAAATCCCTCGGCACCATGTCCTACGGCGAAAGCCTCACCCTCGTTTCCGTAGATGGCAGCTGGGCCAAGGTGAAAAACGGCGCGGGAGCCACCGGCTACTGCAAGTACGGCAGCCTGTCCACCGCCGATCCCAACGATGAATCTTTCACCGCCTACGCCAAGCAGGATGGCGTGAGGGCCTATGCCAAGCCCCTGACCAGCGCGAAGCTGCTCGCCAGCTTTGAGCGCAACGACCGCGTTTCCATCGTGGCCGTCACTTCGGATGAAGACTGGGCCCGCGCCTACCTCGGCTCCGGCAGCTACGGCTACATCGAAACCCGCTACCTCAGCAGCTCCAAATCCGGGGATGAGGAAGTTTCGCTCATCCAGGATATCCGCACCAAGACGGTTTACATCGCCGATACCAACCTCTCCTTCTATTCATCCCCCTCCGCGTCCTCCGGCTCCGTGGCCACCCTATCCTTCGGCGAGGCGCTCAGCTGCACCGGGGAGGGCGGCGGCTGGTCCCGCGTGGTGCGCGACGGCAAGACGGCCTACTGCAAAACCGCCTCACTTACGGAGAGCAACCCCAACAAGTACAGCGTGACCCTCTACGCCCAGGAGGACGGCGTAAAGCTCTATGCCCGCGCTTCCCGCAGCGCCGATGTGCTCGGCTCCCTCAGTACCAGTACGAAGCTCACCGGCGTGGCCATCTCCCCGGATGAGGACTGGATTCGCCTGAAGAACGGCTCCGATTACGGCTATGTGCTCGCCTCCGATGTGGACAGCACCCAGATCAACGATAACAGCGAAACCATCGCCGCCGTCATCGCCCTCGCCAAGGCCCAGCTGGGCAAGAAATATGTCTACGGCGCGAGCGGCTCCAGCCAGTTTGACTGCTCCAGCCTCACCCAGTATGTCTATTCCAACGCTGCGGGCGTCAAGCTGAACCGGCTTGCCCAGCAGCAGGGCTACGACAGCCGCTTCGAGCGCTTCACCAGCGCTTCCAAGCTGCAGAAGGGCGACCTGGTATTCTTCAACACCAACGATACCGACAGCGATCTCTGCGATCATGTGGGCATCTACATCGGCTCCAGCCAGTTCATCCATGCCTCCTCCGCCGCCGGCAAGGTGGTTACCAGTTCCCTCTCCAGCGGCTATTACAGCCGAACCTTCTCCTGGGGGATGCGGGTGCTGTGAGGCGCTGTGTTCAAGGGGAATGATTTCCCTTGGAATCCCGGAAGAAAAAATGACCCCCGGAGCGGGGTCATTTTTTATGGGGGAAATTGCAGGGGCGAGCCTGTGCAATCGCCCGCAAGCCGGATGAGGCACAGCCCTACCGTGCAGGGAAGCTGGCTGAGGGGCTGTTTCAAACCGCAGCTAAAGCATTTCCCTCGTTTTCGCGAGTATCTCCGCCTTCGCTGCATCCGTATAGTAATTGTGCCCGCAGCCCGGCAGCATAGCCGTCCGGGCATTTTCCATTTCCCGGAAGCCCTCCAGCGATCTCGGGCTCACAATTTCATCCAGCTCCGGCTGGAAGGCGAGCAGCGGTATGCCGGGGTCCTTGATTTCCCGCCGTACCCTTCGCACCTTCACCAGCAGCTGGGCAAACTGCCTGCCGCAGAGCAGATATTCCAGCGGCGATTTCGGGTGCACGCCGTTTCCCAGCCGCGCCGCCTGCACGAAGGCGTCGCCGCCCTCCCTGCGCAATGCCGCGAGGAAGTTGTATTTTATGTACCGCCATGTCATCCGCACCCTGAGCGGGCAGGCCAGCAGGATCATGCCGTCAAAAATGCCCGGATGCGCCATTGCCGCGGATAATCCCAGCAGGCATCCCATGGAATGCCCCACATAGATCACCCGGCGATAGCGCCTGCGCAGTTCCAGCGCCCGCGCATCTACAAATTCCTGCCACATGCGCATATCCGCTTTCAGAAAGGCTCGCACATCCTGCCCGTGGCCCGGCAGCAGCAGGTTATAAACCGCCGCCCGTCCGCCGAGCCCATCCTCCAGCCATTTCAGCAGCCGCGAATGCCCCTGTATGCCGTGGATGATCAACACTGCGGTATCCTGCATTTCAATCCCATCCCTCCGCATAGAGATACACATTTCCTTCAATCCGCTCCGGATACTGGTAATCATGAAACACCGGTTCATCCGTATCGCACACCAGGTAGCCCCTGGCTCCGGTGAAAATCAATGAATGCCGCACAAAGAACATTCCGTTATCGTTTTTCACAATGCGCCGGATATCCCCCAGTTCACCGTATTCTCCCCGAAGCGGGAATATCTCCCCGTCCACCTCGAGCGTGCCCCTCTCCCAGTCCGGATAGGCGATCCAATCCTCCATCCATTCCAGCTCCGCAGCGCAGGCCCGCAGCTGTTTCATCTTCTCTTCGGAGGGAAGCGGGATTTCCAAGATTTTCGATATCTGCGCCGCCAACAGCGCGACCAGCAGCGCCAGCGCCGCGGCAATGATCTTTTTCATCCGCCCACCTCCCTCTCCATCATAACATATTCCCGCATTATTAACAACTCCAGCGATTCAGTGACGCAAGTCTGACAAATCTTCGAATTTGTTGACCCCCGCCCGCTGCCGATGCTATAATATCCACGATTAAAAGAGGAAAGTATGCCTATGAACCTGAAAACCTTCCTGCGGAGCGAGCGCTTCCGCGAACTATTCGTCTACGGCGTGGTGGGCGTGATCACCACCGCGGTAAACTGGGGCGTTTACACCCTGTTCTCCCGCGCCTGCGCCGCCCTGCTGGGCATTCCCGCCACCAATGCCATACTCATCTTCATCGCCACCGCCCTCGGCTGGGCCGCATCCGTGGCCTTCGCCTTCTGGGCAAATAAGAAATTCGTGTTCCGCAGCCCGGGCTGGGACAGCGCTACCCTGAAAAAGGAGCTGCCCGAATTCATCACGGCGCGCCTGCTCTCCCTGGGTTTCGACGCCGCCTTCGTGGAGCTGGCCGTGCATCTCATCGGCATGAATGATCTCGTCGCCAAGCTGCTCTCCAATGTGATTGTGGTCATCCTGAACTACTTTGCCAGCAAATTCTGGATATTCAGGAAGAAAGGATAATTGCTATGAAACGCCTGCTCTGTGCCCTGATGGCGCTCCTGCTGCTCTCCTCCTGTGCCCTTGCCTCCGTGCGCGTGGGTTTTGAGGATGGCTTCACCCTCGAGCTTCCCGATGGCTGGCTCCATTACAGCCTCACCCCGGAAATGAGCCAGCAGGGCGTGCTCTACTGCCTGAGCGACGCCGAGGCCGCCCGCTTTCTCTATATCCAGCTCTGGAACAGCGAATGCGAGGATCTGGATGAACTCAATTCCCTGATTGCCGAAATCGCCCGGCCGGACAGCTCCGGCATGTACAGCTTCGGCGGCACGGATTTCATCGTCTATGATCTCCCCGAGGGCGATGTGAGCTGCTGCGCCGCGCTGCTGGGCAACAAGGTGTATAACTTTGTGTTCACTCCCCAGTCCGATTCCGCCTTCATGGTCACCGCCGCCCAGATCATGAGCAGCTTTGAAGTGATGCAGGAGTGACGGCCTGGGGAGCTTGGGAATGCCGGCGCCTTTGGAAAATCCGGGAATCAAAAATGACCTCGCTTCGAGGTCATTTTTTGTGGGGAAGGGTTGGGGATTTGGGGCACCCAGCCCTTCGGGCAGCTTCCCTTGCACAGTTTTGGATTTCGGCAGCTCATCCGCCGGGCGAAAGCCTGGCAGCTTTCCCTTGGGGGAAGGCTTTGCTTCGATTCCAAAATAATTTAAAGGCACGCGGATGCGTGCCTTTTTCTGCGCTTGCCGAAGGAGATTATTCCCTCTGGCGGGAGCTGGGGGAGCGGCGTCCCCCGGAGTTTCTTGTCAGGCGGTAACGATGCTGGCGGCCTTCTGGAGCTTGAGCTTTTCGATGGCCTGTTCGCGCATCTTGTACTTGAGGATTTTGCCGGCGGCATTCATGGGGAAGGAATCCACGAAATCGATGTAGCGCGGCACCTTGTGGCGGGCCATGTGATCGCGGATGTACTGCTTCATTTCTTCGACGGACATTTCCTCGCCCTCCTTGAGGATGACGCAGGCCATGATTTCCTCGCCGTAGCTTTCATCGGGCACGCCGATGACCTGTACATCGGATACCTTGGGATGGGTATAGATGAATTCCTCGATCTCATTGGGATAGATATTCTCGCCGCCGCGGATGATCATGTCCTTGAGGCGGCCGGTGATGCGATAGTTGCCCTCTTCAGTCTTGCAGGCGAGGTCGCCGGTATGGAGCCAGCCGTCCTCGTCGATAGCGCCGCGGGTGGCGTCGGGCATTTTATAATAGCCCTTCATGATATTATAGCCGCGGGCGACGAATTCGCCGATCTCACCCACGGGGCACTCTTCACCGGTCTCGGGGTTCACGATGCGGCACTCGATCTCGGGCAGGGCGCGGCCGACGGTGGCGACGCGGACCTCCAGAGAATCGTCGGTGGAGGACATGGTGCAGCCGGGGGAAGCCTCGGTCTGGCCGTAGACGATGACGATCTCCTTCATGTTCATCTTATTGACGACGTCCTGCATCTTGGAGATCGGGCAGGGAGAGCCCGCCATGATGCCGGTGCGCATATAGGAGAAATCGGTCTTTTCGAAGTCGGGATGGCCCAGCATGGCGATGAACATGGTAGGCACGCCGTGGAAGCAGGTGATCTTCTCCTGATTGATGCAGGCAAGGCCCTTGCGGGGAGAGAAGGCCGTGATGGGGCTCATGGTGGTGCCGTGGGTCATGGAGGCGGTCATAGCCAGCACCATGCCGAAGCAGTGGAACATGGGCACCTGGATCATCATGCGGTCGGCGGTGGAAAGATCCATGCAGTCGCCGATGGCCTTGCCGTTGTTGACGACGTTGTAGTGCGTCAGCATAACGCCCTTGGGGAAGCCGGTGGTACCGGAGGTATACTGCATATTGCACACGTCGTGCTTATCGATGGACATGGCGCGCAGGTGAACCGCCTGCAGCGGCACCTTATCCGCCATG
>JAFUPT010000086.1 GCA_017481065.1 Clostridia bacterium
AGCAGATGCAATTGCAAAAAACGCATGCCTAGCAGCGCTAAGCTAAGGTTTTTGCAAGGAGCAGATGCTGCAAAAGACAACGCCAATGCCGCCAGTGAATTAATCAGCGGTTGCTATACAGGTCGTGGTTTACGAGTGCGGAATAGTAGCTGTCGATGATGCTGGGCGCGTTGAACAGCGTTGCCAGCAGGTACTTTTTGATGTTGCGGATGTAGGTTGTATTCCGCTGCAGGCATTCAAATACGTATTCGATGTGCAGGCTGTTGATCTGCAGGAGCCTGTCCCGCACCTCGTCCGCCGGGTAATCATCCCCGGCAACGCAGATGGTGGTTCTGTTGGTGGCGAGGGTTTCCGCCATCAGTCTACGATTTCATCCAGCCGTTTGCGGTCATAGCGGAAATCCTGAACAAGGACATCATAGCTGATATTCCTGTGCACCTCCTCGCGCCATGCAGAGATTGGATGAGGATTGGATGGATAAGGAATTGCTCCATTTTTATTTGATAATTCTATTTTTTCTGGATACGTATTGGCTACCTGAGTACTTAATTGCAGGGGATTTTCCTGTATAGGTTCTTCCTGCACAGAATCATCCTGCGTTGGCTCTGCCCGCATCGGATTTTCCAACTCAGGATTCTTCTCTGTTGGAAGATGGGGCAATTCGTAGATTGTATACTCCATCTGTTTGAGCTGTCCCTGACTGTTGCGGGCGCGGCTACGGATGACATAGCCTGCCTTTTCCAGTTCGCACACTGCCTCCCGGATAGCATCCACGCTTTCAAGACTGATGCAGGCGAGGCCGCGCAGGGTATAATCCCAGGTTTCCGGCAGCGACAGCATCACCGACAGCAACCCTTTGGCTTTCAAAGACAGTTTTCTGTTCTTCCGATGGTGGTTAGCCATGACGGTGTAATCCCGTGTTTTCTCAATGCGAAATACCGGCGTAGGCACCCCTCCTTTATCGTTCCTGACTTCGTTTGTGCTTCTTCCAGTTCTCCAGCAGCTTCAATATGGTTTCCTCCATCTGGCGCGGCGTGAAGTCCTTCGGAAAGTACGGGCGCAGCCGTTCAGCGCTGAGAGAAACCCTGTCCACATCGCTTTTCTTTTCCTCGGACATGATGGTCTGCATCACATCCGGCGTCATTCGCCCCTCCTGTGAAAACCGCTTCAGACACTGCGCCTGCGAAAGAGACGGTGTGGCCTGTTCGCTCTCCATCGTTTCCAACAGCATCTTCTGCTCGTACGGTTTCAGATAGGACAGTTCCACAGCGGGATTGAAAGCGATTTTGCGTGCATCCACCATGTCCAGCAGTTCAGGAATGAGGTTGGTCAGCCGAATAAAGCGCTGTACCTGCTTATAGCTTTCTCCAGTAGATTCTGCTACCATCTCAATGGACAAATGCGGCTTCTGGCCAACTTGTCCAGAAGTTAAATCCGTCCTTGCGCCCTGATGCTTGATCGCCTCCAGCTTCATCTCGTAGGCAAATGCCTTCTCGCTTGGTAGGATGTTTTCGCGCTGGATATTGCTGTCCACCATGATGATTGTAGCTGCGTCGTCGTCCAAATCACGGACGATCACTGGCATCGTATCCAGCCCCAGCAACTCGCAGCCGCGCTTGCGCCGATGTCCGGAGATCAGTTCATACCCACCATCTTCCATCGGACGGGCAATGGCCGGAACAAGAACGCCGTACTCCCGGATGCTTTCCACGGTATCGCGCATCCTGTCATCGTCCAGCACCTTGAAAGGATGATTCCGGAATGGATGCAGTTCATCCAGCGGAATCTCCATCACCTTTTCCATACCGGCTTCGGCGCGGCTCTCCTCTGTGGAGAAGAGATCGTCATACGAAGCCAGCGACATATTCCTTGTGTTGTTCTTCATTTTTCATTCCTCCGTGTAATAGAAAAAGGACGCTCATATTCTGAACGTCCTTCAACGAAATCTAGTTTTATTCAATTTATCTCCGATGCTCCTCCTTTGATTTTACCGATGGATAAAACCCTCACCTCCTAACTGTATTATCCTTGAAAACCGTCTGGCCATATCGTATAATCATGTCAAGCATGCGGGATTAGCAGCATTAGCAAATTACGCTCCAGCCCGGATTTTGCTAATAGCTTGTTAATGGGATGCTGAAAAACGCCGGAAATTCCGGAAAAACCACCCGCCACGCAAAAACACTGAAATCGCTCAAACCCCTTGTGCCACAAGGCTTTTCGCGGTATTGCAAGGCACCGCGGAAAACGGCTGATCGGGGTTCATTTTATGCTCCTAAGCGAAAGGCCGTGGGTTCGAATCCCGCAGGGAGCGCCGGCCAGGGTGCTCTTTTATGCTCCCGCGCTTATACGAACCCACATCGCAAGCCCGCGAGCGATCAGGGCAGCGCATGACACGCAAACCCACACCGAAGCCCGCAGACAGCCTCTCCCAGCCCCGCAGGCAAAAGAAAGGGGCCGCCCCTTTGCAGGGCAGTCCCCTTCGCGCATCCTTTATTCCTCAACAATCTTTTCGAAGTACATCCTGATCTCCAGGCCGTCCGCCGCCTGCACGAGCACCATCGTGCCGTCGTCCAGCAGCTGCAGGGGCATGCTGGAGCCGTTGGGATCGCCCACAACCAGCGCGTCATCCAGCAGGGTGCCTTCACCCTCCTGAACCCGGCTCTCCTCGCCCTGCACGGTGGTGAGGGTCACATGGCCATTTTCGATGTTCAGGTTCATGAACACGCCCGCCATCTCCACCGGCACGCGCATGCCGAGCATTTCCGTCTCGGTGGCGTCCCAGCTGCCATTGAAATCCTCAACGCTTACGCCGGTGCGCACCGCAGCAGCAGGGGCCGCCTCGGCCTTTTCCTTCTCAAATACCATCACAAAGCCAGATTCATCCGCCGCAGATTCCAGTGCGCCGTTCACCAGGGTGAATTCCATCGGGCCTTCCTCATCGGTCAGGATGTATTTTTCGCCCTCCTGTGCCCAGCTGCCGGCGGTCTCCACACCGAGGGCATTCAGGGATGCGCTGCCATCTGCGTTGAGGGTCATGGTGATCTCCATCCCCAATCCGGCGGGATCCATGGCCGCCTCGCCCATCTTGATCGCGGTCAGGAACCATTCGCCGGTCACATCCACGACCTCCGCCATTGCGCCGCAGAGCGCGCTGAGCACCAGCATGAGCGCCAGCACAGCAGAAATCAATTTTTTCATCTTCAAACATCCTCCTTAATGTTATCTTTATTTTCATTATAGCATAGTACAGCCGCAAAGTCCATCCCACCCCTTGCGCAAACGAATATGATTGTATATAATGGAATTGTAAGCTTATGATATGGAGGAACCCCTAATGGAAAAGTCCAAAGTGTATTTTTCTGATTTCCGCGTCGCTGTGGGCAGCAGCGGCCTGATCGGCAAGCTGAAAAAGCTGATGGAAAAGGCCGGCATCGGCGATATCGATATGGACGGCAAGTTTGTCGCCATCAAGATGCATTTCGGCGAGCTGGGCAACCTCAGCTTCCTGCGTCCCAATTATGCCCGCGCCGTTGCGGATATGGTAAAGGAAATGGGCGGCCATCCCTTCCTCACCGATTGCAACACCATGTATCCCGGCAGCCGCAAAAATGCCCTGGAACACCTGGAGTGCGCCTGGGAAAACGGCTTCACGCCCCTCACCGTGGGCTGCCCCATCCTCATCGGCGATGGCCTAAAGGGCACCGATGATATCGCCGTGCCCGTAAACGGCGGCGAATACATCAAGGAAGCCCGCATCGGCCGCGCCATCATGGATGCCGATGTGTTCATCTCCCTGTCCCACTTCAAGGGCCATGAAATGACCGGCTTCGGCGGCGCCATCAAGAACATCGGCATGGGCTGCGGCTCCCGCGCCGGCAAGAAGGACCAGCACTCCAGCGGCAAGCCCACCATCGCCAAGGCCCTGTGCCGCGGCTGCAAGAGGTGCCTGCCCCAGTGCGCCAACAACGGCCTGAAATTTGATGAAGAGAGCAAGAAGATGGAGGTCGTCACCGAAAACTGCGTGGGCTGCGGCCGCTGCCTCGGCGCCTGCAATTTCGACGCCATCCACTTCGTGCAGAACAATGCTCCCAAGGACCTGAACTGCCGCATGGCCGAATATGCCAAGGCCGTTGTGGACGGACGCCCGAGCTTCCACATCTCCCTCGTGGTGGATGTATCCCCCAACTGCGATTGCCATTCCGAAAATGATGCGCCCATCCTGCCCGATATCGGCATGTTCGCATCCTTCGATCCCATCGCCCTCGACCAGGCCTGTGCAGACGCCTGCCAGAAGTGCAATCCCCTGCCCAACAGCCAGCTTTCCGACAACATGGCCCGCTGCGGCTTTGTGGATTTCAAGGATCACTTCGTAAACAACAAGCCCGAGGCCGAGTGGAAGAGCTGCCTCGAGCATGGCGAGAAGATCGGCCTCGGCTCCAGGGAGTACGAACTGATCACGGTGAAGTAAAACGTAGAGGAACGGTTAGGGGGCGCTACCCCCTAAAACCCCTGCCAGGGGAAATGATTTCCCCTGGACCCCTCTGTATAAAAAATCGTCCCGTTCCCGGGACGAGTTTTGTATTCTTTATGCGATGCATAGCATCGCATTTGCTGAGGGTTCCAAGGGGGATCATCCCCCTTGGCGGATTCTTAAGGCGGAGCCTTAAGCAGGAGTCCAGAGGACAGCATCCTCTGGCAGTGCCCCCGCTTTTTCTATTGACATCGTTTCTCCCATGCTTTATAATGTTTTTAAGCGTTTTTGCGAATAAATCGTAAAACCAATATCGTTTCTATTTTCATTTCTATCGAATATTAGCGACTGTGCGAAAGGAGAGGGCCCAAATGAGCACCTACATCATCAGCATCGATATCGGCACCCAGGGCACCAAGGCCGCGCTGTTCGACGAACAGATGCGCCTGATCGACACCGCGTTTGAAATTTCCAACCTCGTCTCCCCGGAGCCGGGCACCGTTTGGCAGGAGCCGGACGAGATGTATTCCGCCGCGGCAAACGTATGCCGTGAGCTGGTAGAAAAGACCGGCATCAACCCGAATGACGTTGCGGCCATCGGCCTGGACGGCCAGATGGCGGGCATCATGGGCATCGATAAGGATGGCCAGGCCTCCACGCCCTATGATTCCTGGCTGGATATGCGCTGCGGCCCCTATATGGAGCAGATGGATAAGATCGCCGGCGACCGCGTAGTGGCCCTCTCCGGCGGCCAGGTAACCTATGTGCACGGCCCGAAAATCCTCTGGTGGAAGAATGAACAGCCGGACGCATACAAAAACACCGCCAAGTGGGTGCTGCCCCACGCCTATATCGTGGGCCGCATGTGCGGGCTCAATGCCGAGCAGGCTTATTTTGACTACACCCACCTGCATTTCTCCTGCCTGAGCGATAATAAAAACAAGCAGTGGAGCGATGAACTCCTCGAAACCTTCGGCATTGCCAAGGATAAGATGGCCCGCATCGTGTCCCCCTTCGATGTGGTGGGCAAAACCTGCGAAGCCTTCGCCCGCATCTCCGGCCTGCCGGCAGGCATTCCGGTGGTGGCAGGCTGCGGCGATACCGCTGCCAGCACCTTCGGCTCCGGCATGTTTGAGCGCGAGATGGTGCAGGACTGCGCCGGCACCGCATCCGTGCTCTGCTCCGTGGTGGATAGCTTCAACCCGGATATCGAGCACCGCACCCTCACCATGATGCGCAGCCCCATCGATGGCCTCTACCTGCCCCTGGCCTACATCGGCGGCGGCGGGCTCTGCATCCGCTGGTTCCGGGATGAATTCTCCGGCAAGCCCAGCGCCGATTATGATACCCTGATGGCCGAGGCCGCGCAGATTCCCTGCGGCAGCGAAGGTCTGCTCTTCGTGCCCCACTTCTCCGGCCGCGTGCTGCCCTGCAACCCGAATCTCAAGGGCGCATGGCTGGGCATGGATTTGAAGCACACCCGGGCCCACATGTACCGCAGCGTGATGGAATCCATCGCCTATGAATATGATTACTATCTCTCCGTGCTTCGCAGCCTCTATCCCCAGGATAACTTCACCGAAATGCTCACCATTGGCGGCGGCGCAAAGAGCCCGCTCTTCAACCAGATCAAGGCCGATGTGCTGGGCCTGAAGGTTTCCACCTATGAAATGGGCGAAACCGCGCTGATCGCCGGCGCCGTAATCGCCGGCGTGGGCGCAGGCGTGCTCAAGGATTACGCCGCCCCCATCCGCGCCGCCATCGCCAAGGGCAAGGAATATATCTGCGATCCCGCCGCCAATGCGGCCTACAAGCCCTATGCCCGCGCCTATCTGAATTCCATGGAGCACCTGACCGGCTTCTACAAGGAGCAGGACATCTACAAGTAAGGAGGACTTCCCTTGAAGCAGTCCGAGGGCATGCTTGCCCAGATACGCAAAAAATCCATCGTGGAGCTGGTGGACGCCCAGGGCTTCATCACCGTAAACGACCTGTGCGAGCGCTTCAGCGTGTCCCCCGCCACCATCCGCAACGACCTGCACGACCTCGAGGCTTCCCAGCTCATCGAGCGCACCCATGGCGGCGCGATTTCCTGCCGCAAGGCTGTGTATGAGCCGGACGCCAACCAGAAATCCGTGCAGCAGGTGCGTGAGAAGGAGCTGATCGCCAAGGCCGCGCTGAAGCATATCCAGCCCGGCGATGCCATCGCCCTCGATACCGGCACCACCACCTACCAGCTGGCCCGGCGGCTCGGCGGCTTCGACCGGCTCACCGTCGTGACCTATGATCTGCAGATCGCCGCCTGGCTGGAGAGCAACACCAACGTCACCATCATCATGGCGGGCGGACTCGTGCGCCGCAATTTCCACTGCACCGGCGGCCAGACCGCCATCGATACCCTGTCCCGCCTGCATGTGGATAAGCTCTTCATCGCCGCAAACGCGGTCAGCGCCAATTCCTTGTCCACCCCCAGCATGGAGATGGCCAGCATCAAATCCACCCTCATCGATACCGCGGATAAGGTGATCCTGCTGGCGGACTCCACCAAGCTCAGCCGCAAATCCTTCGTCCGCTTTGCCCAGCTCGAGCAAATCCATACCCTGATCACCGATAAATACGCCGATCCCGAAATCATCGCGAAAATCCTCGAGAAAGGCGTTCGCGTGGAGCAGGTGTAGCGGAGGGAAACGCTTTTTGGGGGACTCTGTCCGCAAAACCCTGCCAGGGGGAGAGCCTCCCCCTGGACCCGGCACAAAAAATATCGACCCCGCTCCGGGGTCGATATTTTGATATAATGATCAACGGAGGTGATGATATGAAAATCGCAGCCTGCCAGTTCGCCGTTTCCGGAGACATGCTCAAGAATGATTCCCGAATAAACCATGCCGTCGTGACGGCAGCGGCACAGGGCGCGCAGCTGCTGGTATTTCCCGAATGCGCATTGACCGGCTATCCACCCCGGGATATTCCAAATTCTTCTGCGGTGGATTCTGCCGCCATGGCCACATTGCTGGATGAACTTGGCCGCGCGGCCATGGAGCACGGCATGTGCATCGTGCTCGGAACCATCACCCGCGAAAACAGCGCCCTCCGCAACAGCGCGGCAATCCTCCTTCCCGATGGAAGGCGGCAGCTTTACCACAAGCGCGCCCTCTGGGGCTGGGACAGGGATAACTTCGTTCCCGGCAGTGAACCCGGAATTTTTGAGCTGGATGGTCTGAAGATCGGCGTTCGCATCTGCTACGAAGTCCGCTTTCCCGAATACTTCCGGGAGCTGTACGCAGCCGGAACCGATCTGAACCTCGTTCTCTTTTACGATGTCTCCGACCGGGATGACGTCGACCGCTATGACCTGATCAAAGCCCACCTGCGCACCCGGGCGGCAGAAAATGTTACGCCCCTGCTCTCCACAAATGCCATCCACCCCTTCCAGACCGCACCGACGGCATTCTTTGACCGCAGCGGAAATGCAGTCCACGAATTGATAAGAAACGCCGATGGGATGCTGGTATTTGAATTTTCAAAATCACCGCTTGATTTCAGCGAAGTGGGACGCAAATACATCTCTGATTCTTTGGTATAAATCATTCCCCAAACAAAAAATGACCTCACTATGAGGTCATTTTTTATGCTGGGGGGACAAGGGGACAGCGTCCCCTTGGCAGCTCCCCAGCATCACTCCAGCATCTGGACATAATCACCTGATACACGCCAGAGTGTGGAGAAACCCGCAAGGCGAGGAGAGCAGCATTTCCGCGAAGGAGCTTACACGACGGCAAGTGACTGAGCGCAAATGCGCAGCCGGCAAAGCAAAGAGGAATTCCTTTCGCTTTTTTACGGAAGGAATTCCTCTGTTTGCGGGATTTATCCGCGCTCTGGTCAGGATTCGCCCAGATACGCCTTTCTCACGCGGTCATCCTCGGCCAGTTCGTGGGCGTCGCCGGACATGGAAATGGTGCCGGTTTCCAGCACATATGCGCGGTGGGCCACGGAGAGCGCCATGCGGGCGTTCTGCTCTACCAGCAGGATGGTGGTGCCGGCGTGGTTGAGCTCCTTGATGATATCAAAAATCTGCTCAACAAGGATGGGTGCAAGACCCATGGAAGGCTCGTCCAGCATCAGCAGCTTCGGCTTGCTCATCAGCGCGCGGCCCATGGCCAGCATCTGCTGTTCGCCGCCGGAAAGGGTGCCTGCGATCTGCTTGTAGCGCTCCTTGAGGCGCGGGAAGCGGGCGTATACGTCCGCGATGCCGGGCTCAATTTCGCTCTTGGGACGGGTATAGCCGCCCATTTCCAGGTTTTCCTCAACGGTCATCTGCAAAAACACGCGGCGTCCCTCGGGGCACAGGGCCAGGCCGTGGGATACGATGTGGTTTGCAGGCACGCCGATGATGTTCTTGCCCTCAAACTCGATCTTGCCGGTCTTGGGCTTGAGCAGGCCGGAAATGGTGTTCAGCGTAGTAGACTTGCCGGCGCCGTTCGCACCGATCAGGGTCACGATCTCGCCCTCGTTTACATCGAAGGAAACGCCCTTGATGGCATGAATGCTGCCGTAGTAAACGTGGATATTATCAACATGCAACAGGCTCATGCGTCCGCCTCCTTCTGCTTGCCGAGGTAGGCCTCGATAACCACGGGATTCTTCTGGATTTCTTCGGCGGTGCCCTTGGCGATGATGCGGCCGTAGTTCAGCACGGCAATGCCCTCGCAGATGCCCATAACCAGCTTCATGTCGTGCTCAATCAGCATCACGGCGATCTGGAAGGTATCGCGGATCTTGCGGATATTGGCCATCAGCTCCGCAGTTTCAGAGGGGTTCATGCCGGCGGCGGGCTCGTCCAGAAGCAGGAGCTTCGGGTTGGTTGCCAGCGCGCGCACGATCTCCAGGCGGCGCTGTGCGCCGTAGGGCAGGGAGCCGGCCTGGTGGCTGGCCAGATCCTGCATATCAAAGATGGAGAGCAGGTCGAGGGCGCGCTCGCGCATCTTCTTCTCGGTCTTCCAATAGCCGGGCAGGCGCAGGATGCCGCTGGCTGCGGAATAGCGCATGGAATTGTGCAGGCCCACCTTTACATTTTCTTCCACCGTCAGGTTGGTAAACAGGCGGATATTCTGGAAGGTGCGGGCGATGCCGGCGCGGTTCACCTGCACGGTGTTCATGCGGCTGGTCTCCTTGCCGTCCAGCAGGATGGTGCCGTGGGTGGGCTGGTACACCTTGGTCAGCAGGTTGAACACGGTGGTCTTGCCTGCGCCGTTGGGGCCGATCAGGCCGGCGATCTCGGTCTTGCCGATGGTGAGGTTAAAATCATCAACCGCCTTCAGGCCGCCGAATTCAATGCCCAGGTGGCGGGCTTCCAGCACGGGAGTATCATACAAATCGCGCTCCGGAATGATGCCCTGGCTGGGAATGGGAACCATTTTCTGCTTCTGGTAGCTCATCCTTCAGCGCCTCCTTCCTCGCTCTTCTTGCCGCGAATCTTGTCAACCAGGCTCTCGCTCAGCTGCTTGAAGCGGGCATTGTTGGAAACCAGCATCACCAGGATCAGCACGATGGCGTAAATCAGCATGCGGTAATCGTTGAAGGCGCGCAGCAGCTCGGGCAGGATGGTGAGCAGGGCTGCGGCGATCACGGAACCACGGATATTGCCGATGCCGCCCAGAACCACGAATACCAGCACCAGGATGGAGGTATCGAACTTAAACTTGCTGGCGGTGACGGAGGAATAGTTCAGGGAATAGAGCGCGCCCGCCATGCCCGCGAGGGTTGCGGAGATCACGAAGGCCATCATCTTGTACTTCGTGGCGCTAATGCCCACGGATTCCGCGGCGATGCGGTTGTCGCGGATGGCCATGATGGCGCGGCCGGAGCGGCTGTTCACCAGGTTCAGCACCACAACCAGGCTCACCATCACCAGCACAAAGCCCATCGTGAAGGTGGAGAGCTTGCCGTTGATGGTCGCACCCTGGGGACCATTGATGATGATCTGGAAGGGAATACCTGCGGCGGTGCGGTCAACGGCCTGGGTAAGGGGCGTGTTGAAGCCGAACACCAGCCTGCTGCCGTCGAGGGCGATGTACAGGCAGTTGATTACATTTCGAATAATTTCGCCGAAAGCCAGGGTGACGATTGCCAGGTAGTCGCCGCGCAGGCGCAGTACCGGCACGCCGATGATCACGCCCGCGATTGCGGCGATCACGCCGCCCACGATCATGGAGAGGATCAGGCGCAGGGTATCATTGGGCACCACATTTGCCAGGCAGGCCGCAGCGACGGCGCCGGTAAAGGCGCCCACGCTCATGAAGCCCGCGTGGCCCAGGCTCAGCTCACCGGAGATACCTACGGTCAGGTTCAGGGAAACGGCCATGACGATGTACACGCAGATCGGCACCAGCTGGCCCTTCATGGATCGGGTCAGCATGCCGGCCTCCATCAGCACGGTCATGATGATAAATGCCGCGATCACCAGCGCGTAGGTAATGGCATTGTTGATGAAAGTCTTGTTGAACTTCTTCATGCGCACACCTTACACTTTCTCGCTGATCTTCTTGCCGAGCAAACCGGTCGGCTTCACCAGCAGCATGATAATCAGAATCAGGAATACAATGGCGTCGCCCAGCTCAGTGGAGATATAGGCCTTGCCAAAGATTTCAATCAGGCCCAGCAGGATGCCGCCCAGCATTGCTCCGGGGATGGAGCCGATGCCGCCGAATACGGCCGCCGTGAAGGCCTTGATGCCCGGCATGGAGCCGGTGGTGGGCTGCAGCACCGGATAGCTGGAGCACAGCAGCACGCCCGCGATGGCCGCCAGCGCAGAGCCGATGGCGAAGGTGATGGAAATGGTGAAGTTTACATCCACACCCATCAGGCGGGCAGCGCCCTGGTCCTCGGATACGGCGCGCATGGCCTTGCCCATCTTCGTCTTGGAGGTAAAGAGGGTCAGCGCCACCATGATCACGATGCAGGCCAATACGGTGATAATGGCCTCATCGGTGATGAGCAGCTGGCCGTCAAAGAGGCGGAGGGAGCCGATGTTCACCGCGGAATTGAAGCTCTTGGGATTGGAGCCCCAGATCAGATGCGCGGAGTTCTGCAGCAGGTAGCTCATGCCGATGGCAGTGATCAGCACAGCCAGCTTCGGCGCGCTGCGCAGCGGCTTGTATGCCAGGCGTTCGATCGTCATGCCCAATACGGTGCATACGAACATAGCCGCCACGATGGAAACCACCGCCGGCATGCCCAGATACTGGGTTACACAGAAGGAAATATATGCGCCGATCATGATAACATCGCCGTGGGCAAAGTTCAGCATCTTCGCAATGCCGTAAACCATGGTATAGCCCAGAGCGATGATGGCGTATACGCTTCCCAAGCTGATTCCGTTGATCAGATAGGACAGAAAGACCATCTAACATCCACCCCGTTCAAATGTTTCTTATCCTTATATTATAAGGCGTTACTGTTAAAAAGGAAAGGGAGAACGCCCCTTTTCGGCAACATTCTCCCATTTCCCTTAAAGGAAATTCAAGTTTTGTTGAATTTTATTCCTTACATGCCGACATAGGCGCCGTCCTTGATGACAACAGCCATGGGAGTCTTGGTGACTTCGCCGTTGGCTTCCCAGTCCATTTCGCCGGTCAGGCCGGAAACGGTGATGTTCTGCATCTCGGCAACCAGCATTTCGCATGCGTCCTCGGTGGAGGTCTCAGCGGTGATGCCGGCATTCATGCATGCCTCGTAGAGGGCGTATACTGCATCGTAGCCGTCAGCGGAGAACTGGGTGGGCATATCGGTGTAGTTGGTGGTGTAGGTGGATACGAAGGTCTGGGTGCGCTCGTCCTCAGCATCAGCTGCGAAGGGGGTGAGCATCATCAGGCCCTCGGCCAGGGAGGTGTCGAAGCCTTCCAGGGTCAGGATGCCGTCCATGCCGTCAACGCCAAAGAACTTGGGAGCATACTCCATAGCCTTGGCCTGGTTCAGGATCATGGAAGCGGGGGTGTAGTAGATGGGCAGGAAGACCAGCTCAGCGCCCTTGTCCTTGGCGTCGGTCAGCTGCACGGAGAAGTCGGTGGTATCATCGGTGAAGGTGGTGGCGGAAACAACCTCGAGGCCTACGTTTGCTGCCTCAGAAACGAAGGTCTGGTAGATGCCGGTGGAATAGGCGTCTGCGTTGTTGTAGATGATGGCGATCTTGGTGGCCAGGCCCTTGTCAGCGATGAACTGGGCGGAAGCGGAGCCCTGGTTCGGGTCGGTGAAGCAAACCTGGTATACGTTGTCCTTGCCGGCGGTAACGTCGGGAGAGGATGCGGAGGGAGTCAGCATGAACATGCGGTCATTGAAGGCTTCTGCGGCAACAGCCTTGCAGGGGCCGGTGGTGACGCAGCCAACGATCATCTGGGCGCCCCAGTCCCACAGGTTGTTGTAAGCATTGACGGACTTCTCAGCATCGTGCTCGTCGTCCTGGGCATTCAGCTCAATCTGAACGCCGCCCTTGGCATTGATTTCGTCAACGGCGATCTGGGCACCCTGCATGCAGGAAATGCCATAAACGGCTGCCGCGCCGGTCAGGGGGCCGATGAAGCCCATCTTGATTGCGCCTTCGGCGAAGCAAGCGGAACAGGTAAGCATCATGGCTGCAACCAGCAGCAGGGAAACGATTTTCTTCATAAGTTTTGCCTCCCAAAAAAGAATGGAAAACAGGTTTTCACTGTTTCCATAAATATTACGGTTTTTTAGCTGTAATGTCAAGTGGTATGACCCATTTTTCCCTTTAACAATTGGTTAAATCCGTAAATTTCCTCATTTTCTCCTGCAATTCTTCGCCATGCAGCCGCTTTTTCAGGCGTTTTTTGCAAAAAAGAAAGGATATGCCGGGCTATTTTGCTTCGCGGCGCATCCTTAATTTTTTCGGGATCACTTGTAGAAAATCAGCGAAAACCAGGTCACGATATTTCCCTCGGCATAGAAATCGATGCCTTCCTTTTCGGCAAGATCCGTCACCACGATGCCGTGGCTCTCCACGCAGGGAAACATCTTCTCCTGAAAGCGGCAGGGCGCATCCGGCCAGGCGCAGTTTTCGCAGATGGCGCATGCCTCGGTGGAGAGTACCATGGTATCCGCGCTCTGCTGCCGCACCAGCTCATGCACCTCCCGGGTGATCTCCTCGTGGTCGGTCCGGGTGGCGAGGGTTTCATCGATGTTGGCGATGTCGCTCACCTCGGTGATGGTGGCGATCACCAGCGCCTCCTCATACTGCATGCAGCGCGCCCTGCATTCCTCCACGCTGCCCACCGCAGGCGGGCAGGCCCAGGTTTTGCCGTACATGGGGCATTCATGCTCGCAGATCCAGCGTATGCGCTCCGAAAAGAGCAGGCTTTCCGTGCGGATAAATGCATATTGATACAGCGGCAGCTCCATCAGCTGCGCTTCCAGCAGTTCGCGGTTCATGGCGGCCTCCAAATATTTTCTGCATATTATTATAGCAGAAACCGCCGCCCTTGTCACGCCCTGCGCATCCGCCCGGCAAAAATTCGCACCGCCAGCGCGGACAAAACCACCGCATAGCCGCAGGTGATGATAAAGGGCACAGCGGGCAGCTCCCCGGCAAGCGCGCCCCTCGCGCAATCCACGATGTTGGCAAAGGGCAAAATCCGCGCCGCCCTGGCAAAGCCGCTGCCCACCAGTTCCAGCTCAAACCATACCCCGCTGAGCCAGGCGGTCAAGTTGGTCAGCAGCGCGCCGCAGACGCCGCCCACCTGCTTATCATTGAATATACTTCCGCAGATCAGGCCCATGGCGATGTAAATCAGCGCCGCAGGCAGCAGCACCAGAATGCTCAGCACAATATTCCAGCTCCATTCAAGCCCCAGCGCCAGCGCAAAGGCGAAGCAAACCGCGCTCTGCGCCGCCGCCATCGGGATGAGGGGCAGGGCATAGCCAAGGATGAAATCCTTCGCCGCGAGTGGCGAGGTCCGCAGCCGCATCATCAGCGCCGAACCCCGGTCCTTGGAAACCAGCATCGCCGAAAACAGCGCTAAAAACGAAAAACCAAAGGCCGCCACGCCGGGCGCGAGCTGCCCGATCCGGAACAATTCCACCGGCGCGTTTCTCCCGATCAGGCTCAGCAAGCCCAGCAGCACCACCGGGAAGCCGATGCCGAAGAAGAGCGTCAGCGGATCCCGCAGCATCTCCTTCCCGTTCCGCCGGGCAAAGGCAACCATCTTCATGCCCTTTCACCTCCCGCCAGTTTCACAAACGCATCCTCAAAGTTCGCCGTACCCGCCCGGGCAATCAGCTCCGCCGCCGTGCCGCAGGCCCGCAGCCTGCCCCGCTGCAGTATGCCAATGCGGTCCGAAAGCGCCTCCGCCTCCTCCAGGTAGTGCGTGGTCATCAGTATCGTCACCCGGCCGCGGAGCCCCTTCAAAACCTGCCACAATTCCCGCCGGGCCAGCACATCCAGCCCCAGCGTGGGCTCATCGAGGAAGAGCACCTCCGGCTCCGTCACCAGCGCCATCGCAATGGAAAGCCGCCGCTGCCAGCCGCCTGAGAGGGTTCCCGCGCGCTGCCTGGCCACCTCCGCCATGCCCAGCCCGTCGATCATCCCCTCCGCGCGGCGCCGGGCCTCCTTGCGGGAGAGCCCGTAAATCTCCCCGATGAATTCCAGGTTTTCCCGCACGCTCAGCTTCGGCGCCACCGCCGGCTCCTGGGGAGATAAGTTCGATATCCGTTTCGCCGCCTCCAGCTCCGTGCGTATGCTCTTTCCCATCAGGAAGGCGTCTCCACCGTCCGGAGGCAGTATGCCGGTGAGCATGCGTATGGCCGTGGTCTTGCCCGCGCCGTTCACCCCCAGCAGGGAAAAGAGCTCGCCCTTCCCGATGGACAGGGTGAGCCCGTCCACCGCCTTCCTTCCATTATAAGCCCTGCACAGGCCGCGGATTTCAATCGCGTTCATCCATCTCACCCCTGAATTTGTGTATGCGCCTGTTCAGCGCCCGCACCTTCCTGCGCCACAGGAAATACTGCACCAGCCAGTTGATGGCGTAGGTTGCCGTCCATCCGCCGATGGAAATCCACACGGCATGCCCCGGCATCGGCGTCCAGCACAGCCATGCTACCGGCGCCCACACCGCCGCAGTGATCAGAAAGTGCACCAGCCCCTGCAGCAAAAAGCTCCACCGCTCCAGCTCAAATACCTGCGCCGCCCCGGCGAAGGCGATACCGATCAGCCCCACCAGCCCCAGCTGCGCCAGCGCCGCCGCCGTTTCATTTTCAAAGCGCGCCGCGAAGGACGGCGTAACCACCGCCTGCCCCGCCTGCGCCATCCAGAATTGTATAATCAATACGATGAGCACCGTACAGCCGAAGCCGGTCGCCATCGCGGGAAACAGCCTCTTTTTCATACTTCAACCTCCGAATGTCTTTTTGATTCTCGAAACATAGCGGCGGGAGACGTAGGTCTCAATCCCGCCCTTCAGACTCAGCCGTATCGTGCCTGCCAGGCTGAAATCCAGGGATAGGATGTACATCCTGTTCACGATCTCCGAATTGGAAATGCGCACAAAACCGCCGCCCAGCCGCTCCTCAATCTCATAAAGCCTGCTGCGCAGGGAAAATGTACCCCGCGCGCTGTCCACCAGCACCCGCCGGCGCTGGGTGTACACGCGGATGATCTCCGCCGCCTCCAGCAATACCTCGCCGCGCCCGCTGTATGCCGCGATGCGCTCCGGCTCAGCAAGCCGCGCCAGAATCGCTTCCACCTCCGGCGTGCGCTCCTTCGCCACCACGATCACCCGCACATCCCGCGCATTTTCATCCGCGCGAAATTCCAGCTTCATCTCCCCCACCTCCTTCTCTGCTCCTATTGTAACCAGGCGCGCCCCTCCTGTAAATCATTTTGCGACAAACGGTCGCTTCGGGAAGACAGGCGGGGAAACGCTGGGGAGCGTTGTCTCCTCGAACCCCTGCTTAAACTGCATCGCCGCATAAGAATTCCCTGCAAAAAATCGACCCCGGAGCGGGATCGATTTTTAGAACACGGGAAAATTCTTGCCTCCCTCTGTGACGCAGGATGAAAACAGCCTTTCTCTCCCCATTAAAAAATGACCTCTCTGCGAGGTCATTTTTCATACGGTTCCAGGGAATCATCCTTCCCGGCAGGGATACTCAAGGGCCATAGTCCCTCAAGCCTCTCCCCCGCCAAACATATCATGGATCACCGGGCAGGTGGCCTCCTCCGATTGTATCGTCATGGACGCCAGCTTCGCGCCCAGCTGCGCTGCGTCCTCCAGGCTCCATCCGCGCATGCGGGCCGCAATGGTTGCTGAGAAGAAGGAATCGCCCGCGCCGGTGGAATCCACCATGTGCTCGGCAGGCACGATGCCCACATAGCCGCTCTCGCCGTTCACAGCGTCGTAATACACGGAGCCGTGCTCGCCCAGGGTCACAACCATCTCCCGAATGCCGCGCTTGGCCATCTCCTGCTTCAATTTCCAGAGCACAGCCTCCGGCTCCGCAGGATTCAGCTCGCAGCCAAAGAGCGCGCCGGCCTCAATCTCATTCAGGATAAAGAGCCGCGCCTTGGGCAAATGCTCCTGATGCTTCAGGATTACGCCCATGTTGCCCACGATCACATAAACATCCTTGTCGTGCTTCTGCGCAAGATCAAAAACCTTCGCCGCGATCTCTGCGTTCATATCCACTTCCAGCACGATGTTGTCGCAGCCGGACACGATCTCGTCGCCCTGCTCATCAATAATGCGCTCGATCATGGAAAAATCCGGCTGGCGGGAAATGGAGCCGGCCAAATCGCCGTTTTCATCCATCACAGCGAGCCACATGCCCATGCATTCCGGTGCAAAGCGGGAATACCCCACATCCACGCCCTGATCAATCAGGTGCTTTTTCACTGCCTCGCCCAGTCCGCCGGGTTCAAAGCTGCTGATGAAGGATACCGGGCTGCCGATGTTCGCCAGATTCTCCGCAACATTCCTCGAAACACCGCCATGAAGAATCATCACCTCGCCCACATTGCGCCCCGTGGGATTGTATTTGTTCTGCGCAAAACCCTTTACATCCACAAAAACCGTGCCGAAAACCGCCGTGTAACCCATGGCCAGCCACCGCCTCATTTGTAATGAATCCATTATAGCATATATGCGCAGAAAAGGCAAAGGGGAGCTTGGGGAACGGAGAGCACGTCAGTGAACGCCGTCCCCTGAAAACCCCAGTAAAATAAAAAACAAGGAATCCGGCTCAGCAAAAATGAGCCGGATTCCTTTCGCCTATCCACAACTGTCATACGCAGCATTACGGATGCAGCGCTGCAGCTCCAATTCCCTTAGAAAATTCCCAGGAACTTCTCCACCTTCTCAATCTTCTCAAACTGGGTATCGCCGCAGTGGATGCAGTTGCGCCTGCGCTCGCCCTCCGCTTCCTTGGTGGCCTCAATGCTTACCTCCCACTCGGTATAATGATGTCCGAGCGCAGGAACCATCTCG
>JAFUPT010000087.1 GCA_017481065.1 Clostridia bacterium
CTGGATGTGGTTGTTACCCGTCAGGCTGTTGAAGCTGTACAGCTTGCAGTTGCCATATGGGCAGGAAACCACGATAGAATCGTAATCGGCGAGCTTGTCCGCGCAATTTTGCAGGATGAGCCTATGAAGATGCGACGTCTGGCAGACATATTTCACGTAGATATTGCTTCCATCAATTCCATGTGGCTGATCAGTGGAGAAACACAGGATGATAAGGATCGCTTGTGTGACCTTGTTGAGATGGTTCGAAAAGATACCGAGGTCTATTCTGCAACGGCCATTGCGGATATATATGATGAGGAACTGGTTCTGTTTATGGTCGGCCCCGGCAGCATACAGGATGTGCGGGCATTGACAGAAGCAATCGGAAATGAACTTGCTGAGCACGGCATACAGGCAACTCTGACCCGATGCCACGCGCTAAACACTACAACCCGTGTGCGTGAGGCATTTCTGAGCCATCAAGCCGGATTGAATGCAGCCAAGAAAATCTTCCCAGGACACTGGGCTTATACGCTGGAGCAGGTAAGTTTTGCGCAGCAGTGCCAGGAACTGATCGGGCGAGGGGAACGGGCGGTTGATGAAGCGACCAGATGCCTGGAATCCCTTCGGCAGGATGGTGATGAAACAAATCTGGTGGGAACTTTGGAATGTTACCTTCTGGATGCGGACATGAGCGTGACCCAGGCAGCAGAAAAGATGTTCCTGCACAAGAATACAATCAAGTATAGGATTCAGCGTATGGCGGACAAACTTGGATTCATCCCAGGCACATTCCCCGAAACTATGTCGTTGTTTACCGCTTGCGGTCTGAATCGCCTGCTCCGACAGGATTAAAATAAAAAGCGCATGTCGTTTGTCCGAAAGGACAAAAAGGTGTGCGCTTTTTTCTGCTTTGCAGCTAAATACTTTCCCTGCGGAATTGGTTATAATTTCCCTATTCCACATCCGCTTCCTGCGGAATTACGAGGGGGAAAGAAAAATGAGTCAAAAGAATACGGGTTTTGAAATCCGTGCTGACCAGCGTCAAAGCTGGCAGTCCATTGCGCTGGTTTGGGCTGGCGGTATGATCTGCGTACCTTGCCTGATGATCGGCGGCGTACTTGTTGGCGGCGGTCTGAGCTTTGCACAGATCGTGCTCTCCATTCTGCTTGGTTACGGTATGATCTGCGCCTACATGATCTTTATCGGCATGCAGGCTTGTGATACCGGCCTTCCGGTTTCTGTTATGGCTTCCGGCGCACTGGGTGAAAAGGGTGCGCGTTACATTATTTCGACGATTCTTGCCATCGCCTGCGTTGGCTGGTTCGGCATTCAGTCCGCTGTTTGCGGCAGCGCCTTTGCTTCCATGGGCGCAAGCATGCTGGGTTATGAAGCGGCAAGCTCCACTGCGGTTGCGATCTGCTCCATCATTTGGGGTGCGATTATGCTGATCACCGCTTGCGTTGGCTTCAAGGGCCTCAAGTGGCTCAACTACATTGCTGTTCCCGCACTGGTTATTGTGTGCCTTTACGGCATCATTGCCAGCATGGTGAAGAATGATGGCGGCGCAGTGCTTGCAGCCTACAACCCGCAGGTTTCCTCCGGTCTTGTATTCGGCATGAGCATGGTTGTTGCATCCTTCGCTCTGGGCGGACTGATTTCCGCTGACTACTGCCGCTTTGCCAAGAGCCGCGGCGACGTTGTAAAGTCCTCCATCCTGGGCGTTATTCCTGCTGGTCTGTTCATGCTGCTCACCGGCGGCGTGATGTCCATCGTTACCGGCCAGTATGATATCTCCGCCATCCTTGCAAGCCTGGGCGTACCGTTCTTCGGCCTTGTCGCCCTGGTTCTGGCAACCTGGACCACCAACGTAACCAACGCCTATTCCGGCGGTCTGGCCCTTTCCAATCTGCTGGGCTTCGATGAGAGCAAGTTCAAGCTCACCACCGCAATCGCAGGTGCTGCGGGTACCCTGCTGGCAGCCTTCGGCGTACTGGGCAAGTTTGAAGCCTTCCTGAGCCTGATGAGCGCACTGCTGCCTCCGCTGGCTGGCGTGATCATTGCCAACTACTGGATCGTTGGCAAGGGCAAGAAGGAGCTGTTCAAGATTCAGAGCGGCGTCTATGCTCCCGGCCTGATTTCTTACCTGATCGGCGCATTCGTGGCCTGCCTCACCGGCGGCACCTTCGCGGCTTTCCCCGGCCTCGCATGGTTGAACCTGCCCTTCTTCATCGGCCCGGTGAACGGCATCGTCGTTTCCTTGGTGATCTACACCATCATTGCAAAGGCAAAGAAGTAAATCCCCATTTCCCTCCAAATGAATATATGTCGGCGGCATTGAGAGTGCCGCCGACAGGCGTATCTACAAAAAACATGAGGTGAACGGCATTGAGAAAGATCGGCATCAAAGAAATAGAAGATATCGCCCTTGGCGCGGCATTGCTGGGCGCAGGCGGCGGCGGTGATCCCTACATCGGCAAGCTGATGGCTATCGGCGCAATCCGCGAATGCGGCGAGGTTGAACTGATTTCCCCTGAAGAAGTCCCGGACGACGCGCTGATCATGCCCATCGCCATGATGGGTGCGCCCACGGTGCTCTGCGAAAAGGGCATCGGCGGCACGGAATACAAGCGCATCTTTGAATTGGTGGAGCGCTACTTTGGCCGCAAGGTCTACGCAACCATGCCCATGGAGGCGGGCGGTGTAAACTCCATGCTGCCCATTGCAGCAGCAGCTCGCCTGGGCCTGCCCATGGTGGACTGCGACGGCATGGGCCGCGCTTTCCCGGAGCTGCAGATGGTCACCTTTACCATCGGTGGCGTATCGGCCACGCCCATGGCACTGACCGATGAAAAGGGCAACAGCGTCATCTTTGAAACCATCACCAACCAGTGGACGGAGGAACTGGCCCGCGCGGTCACCATGTCCTGCGGCGGCAGCGTCACCTGCGCGCTGTACGTCATGGACGGCAAGACCATGAAGGAATTCTCCGTGCATGATATCGTCACCCGCAGCGAACAGCTGGGTAAGGCCATCCGCAATGTGAAAAACGTTACTGACGGTACTCCCGAAGAAAGCTTCCTGAAGTTCTCCGAAGGCATCAAGCTGTTTAAGGGTAAGATTTCCGATGTGCTGCGCACCACCAACGGCAAATTCAACCTGGGCAAGATCCAGCTTGAAGGCATTGGTGACTGCAAGGGCCACAAGGGCGAAGTCACCTTCCAGAATGAGAATCTCTGCGCCAGCGTGGACGGCGAAATCGTCGCCACGGCTCCTGACCTCATCTGCCTGGTGGATACCGAAACCTTTACGCCCGTCACAACCGACGGCCTGAAGTACGGTAAGCGCGTACTGGTTGTAGGCCTAAAGTGCTATCATATGTGGCGCACGCCCAAGGGCATTGAACTGGTCGGCCCGCGCTACTTCGGAATTGATACCGACTATATCCCCGTAGAAGAACGTGCAAAGGGAGGTGTGGCGAATGTATAAGCTGGGTATCGACGTAGGCGGCACCAATACCGACGCCGTTTTGATTGACAGCAATCTGGACGTAATTGCAGAGGTGAAAAATCCCACCTCCGGCAATATCTTTGAGGGTATCATGGGTGCGGTTCAGGAGCTGCTGGACAAGACACAGATCGACCGCAGCCAGATCGGTCAGGCCATGCTGGGCACCACCCAGTGCACCAACGCCATTGTAGAACGAAAGAACCTCGCCAAAATCGGCCTTCTGCGCATCGGCGCACCGGCTACCACGGGCGTACTTCCCATGGTGGACTGGGCGGACGATATCCAGTTCATCTGTGAAAAGAGCCTGGTCATCGGCGGCGGATTTGAATACGATGGCAAGGAGATCGCGCCCTTGGACGAAGCCGCAGCCCGAGCATTCTTTGAAGAAATCAAGGGCAAGGTACAGTCCGTTGCCATCTCCTGCGCATTCTCCACTGTGCGCGCCGACCACGAGCTTCGTGCAGCAGAAATCTGCCGCGAGGTCATGGGCGACGATGTGCACATCTCCATTTCCAGCGAGATCGGCAGCATGGGCCTGATCGAGCGCGAGAACGCCACCATCCTGAATGCCGCGTTGTACAAGGTTGCCGAGCGCTTCACCGAGGGCTTTGCTTATAGCCTCGCCCAGGAAGGCGTGACCAACGCGGAAATCTATCTCTCCCAGAATGATGGTACGCTCATGACCATGGAATATGCCCGTCGTTATCCCATCCTGACCGTTGCCTGCGGCCCGACGAACTCCATTCGCGGCGCTAGCTACCTGAGCAAGCTGGACAACGCCATCGTCATCGACGTGGGCGGCACCACCACTGACCTGGGCGTGATTCAGAATGGCTTCCCCCGTGAATCCGGCGTAGCGGTCACTATTGGCGGCGTGCGTACCAACTTCCGCATGCCGGACGTTTATTCCATCGGTCTCGGCGGTGGTTCCATCGTGCGCGAAAGGGCGGACGGCAGCGTAACTGTCGGACCCGACAGCGTTGGCTATGAGATCACCAGCAAGGCGCTGGTATTCGGCGGCGATGTTCTCACTGCAACAGATATTGCCGTGCGTCTGGGTATGGCAGATATCGGTGATGCTTCAAAGGTTGCACACATTGATAAAGAACTGGCACTCAAGGCCATGGCTGCGATCCGCGAACTGGTGGAGGACAGCATCGATGTGATGAAGGTTTCCAGCGATGATCTGGATGTCATCATGGTTGGCGGCGGTTCCATCATCCTGCCGGAGAACCTTGCAGGCGCAAAGACCGTAACCAAGCCCAGCTTCTTCGGTACCGCAAATGCCATCGGTTCCGCGATTTCCAAGGTCAGCGGCACCTATGAAGCACTGATCAACTATGATGAGCTGCCTCGCGATCAGGCACTTGAAAAGGCCAAGAGTGAAGCAGTCGATATGGCGGTCAACGCTGGCGCAATCCGCGAAACCGTGGAGATCATCGAGGTTGAGGATGTACCGCTTGCCTACTATCCCGGCAATACCTGCCGTGTGAAAGTAAAGGCTGCAGGTGAGCTTTCTTGATAGCCTAAC
>JAFUPT010000088.1 GCA_017481065.1 Clostridia bacterium
ACTTGTACTTATCACTTAATGTGTCATACAAATCAAACAACAAATGCTTTTTAGGAATAGTTTTTCCATCAAGCAGGATCAATCCTTTCAAAATCAATTCACACGCAAACGACGCATTTACGCAAATCGGAGCGGACATCAGAATAGGCTCATCGCATTGCAGACATCGAACGTTAGATGCACAGCGATAGGCAGCTTCAACAAAAGATCTGCCATAGGATATATAGTCTACGGCTCTGCCCGCTGGCGGTAAAACAATACGTACCACACCATTTTCTCCAAATCTCTGAATCTTCATGCGATAGATTTAACCATATTATATCATGCACTGTTCAATAACAAAAGACGTCTCCTAACCCAGACCATGGTAGGAGACGCCAGCAGAAATACTTATCGTGACCCCATCGCATAAGCACCATTCTTTTTACGTGCGAGGAAAGTATACCATTCTAATTTCACCGATTACCGAGATACTGCGCCAGCTTATCCGGAAAATTCACCGTCATTCCATCTGCACCGCTATCGCAGACCTGGCGCATCAAAGTTTCGTCCTTCACGCCCCAGGCACGCACACGAAATCCGGCAGCGTGCCAGTCTGCTACACGTTCCGGTGTAACCAGGTCTGCCGCAGGACAAAGCTCCATGCAGCCTGCCTCCTTCATTTTCGACAGGATTTGCTCATCCACACGTCCCGTTAAATATCCAGTCTCCAATTCAGGGGCAAAGGCGCGTACACGTAGGATATGATCCCAGTCAAAAGAAGTCACCACACACTTATGCCCAATGTCATGCCTGCGGATAGCCTCGATGATCTCAGCCTCAATACCCGCTTGCTTGAGCTCAATGGCAAATGTCAGAGAACGAAAGGAAAAATGGCTCAGGAAATCCCCCAAGGTGACAATGCGATCCTCCAGATCATTCTTCCGAACCCGCAGCGCCTGGAGTTCTTCCAGGGTATAGTCGCCGATGGAACCTCTCAGGCCAAAAATGCGCTGCAAATTGTCATCATGAAAGAGTACCAGCGCGCCATCCTTCGTCTTCTGCACATCCGTTTCAATACCGTTGGCGCCCATGTATACGCCGGTATAGAAAGAAAGCAACGTGTTCTCCGGGCAATATTCCGATGCGCCGCGGTGGGCATAGTTCACAAAGGTCTTTTCCACCATGTTTTTCCCTCCCTTTATGGCTGGAGAATTCGACGCAGTTCCTCACAGTCCTTGCGTACATAGAGCGGAATATACGCCAGCGGCGCAGAAGCATCCTCAATGATTGTACCGCCAGGAATGACTTCTCCCGTGTGCACGTCCACCCATTCCTCGTCGGCGGGCAGATACACCCTCCTGCTGCGCGCGCCATATTCCGTCACGGGACAGACGAGAATATCCGAACCGAACATGAACTCATCATCAATGCCGTATACCTGGGGATCCGCAGTGTAGTCATAGATCAGGGGCCGCATGGGCGGAACAGCCTTGTCCGACGCCAGGCGCATCTGCTCCATCACATAGGGCCTCAGGCGCTCGCGCATGTGCATAACACTGGCAATGTAAGGATAGGAGCCATTACCCAAGTTCCAGGCCTCGTTGTTCTTGCGCCTGCCATGGGTGCGGAATACGGGATTGAACATGCCATACTGATACCAGCGAATCATCAGCTCGCTGAACTTCGGGCTCTCATTGTCCGGGCAGATGAAGCCGCCGATGTCGCAGGTCCACCAGGGGATACCGCTCATCATCATATTCAGGCCCACGCGGATGTACTGGCGCAGATGCTCAAAGGAGGAGAAAATGTCGTGCGGCGCTACGCATGCGCCCCAGCGCTGACTGCCTGCCCAGCCATTGCGGCAGATAAAGACGATCTCATCCTCCCCTGCCGCCTTCAATCCCTGATAGATATTCTTCTGATGGCTGGTGACAAAGAAGGAATGAGCTTCCTTCGCCGGGCCGATGTGGAATAGCGCCTTGTCATAGGTGGTCACCAGATGGAACTCATCACAGGGATCCAGCCAGAAGGTGCGGATACCCAAATCCACATAGTTTTTCTTCCACTGCCGCCACAGATAAGCCGCTGCCGCCGGATTGGTGGGATCATACTGGTACTTGGG
Organism: Clostridia bacterium; assembly: GCA_017481065.1. The sequence goes on from JAFUPT010000088.1 coordinate 2,105, forward strand.
GCCGTAGAAATCCACCGTGTCATGCTTACCATCCACGGAGGTGGTGAAGAGTCCCGCTTCCTTCATCGGCAGGTAGTTGTCGCTCTGTTCATCCACCAGCGTCCAGGGGGAAATCATCACCCGCACGCCCATGTCTGTCAGTTCGCGGATCATGGCTTCGGGATCGGGCCAGAATTCCGGGGCCAGCTTCCAGTCTCCCACATGCTTCCAGTGCATATAGTCGATGACAATCACAGACAGGGGCAGGCCCAGGCGCTTGTACTCCCTCGCAGCCGCCAGGATTTCTTCCTGGGACTCATAGCGCAGCTTGCACTGCCAGAATCCCGACGCCCAGTAGGGGAAATCCGGCGCATGGCCCGTCGCATCTGCATAGCGTTCCAGCATTTCCCCATAGCCGTCGCCAGCCACCACCAGAAAATCCATGCACCGGCAGCCGCAAGAGACCCAGCGCGTCATATTGAATCCAAACTCCACGCGGCCCAGGGAAGGGTTGTTCCACAGAATGCCATACCCCCTGCTGGACACAGCAAAGGGAACCACGGCCTTCACATGCCGCTGATACAGGTCAATCACGCTGCCCTTGAGATCCAGATGATTGGTGGCATTCTCACCCATACCGTAAAACTGCTCGCCCTCCCAGGCCTTCAGGTGCAGCTCGCTCTCAAAGAGGCCCTGATCCACCGCCTTGAAGTGATGGGAGCCGGGGTTGTGCGCCCATACCACATAGTCCTGCTCTTCCAGCAGCACTTCCTTCTCCTCGCCGCGATGGCGATAGAAGGTCATGTGGCCAGTTTGGGTGAAGGTGTCGGTAAAGCTCACGGAAATGCGGCCATTGCGCACAGACACCTCGCCATTTTCTTGGCGGAATTCACCCTGGGTGTGCAGGGAAATACCTTCCATAGCCCAATCAGAGGTTTTGCTGCTTCCATGGGGGATCATGGTCACACGCAGACCATCGCGGCCCCATGGGCGAACCTCTGTGATGCATTCACGGTCGTGGAAAATCAGCGTATCGTTTTGATACTCAGCTGCGGTGTGAAATTCGCTCATTCGGTTACCTCCTTGATCAGGCCAGTGCTGTCACGAAGCTCCGCTTCTTGTTCCGGAAGAAGTTCTCTATTTTCGCCTGACCCTGCTCATCGCCTCCAGCGCATAATGATTGGCTTGAGCGTCTGAGCAGATCATCAATTTTTCATCTTGTACCCCTTTTTCCCGCCTGCCGATGTTTACATACCCGGCGTATACACCGCAGCCTCCGGGTTAAACTCATACACAGTAAAACCAGTGAGCTGCTCCGCCTGAGGCGCAAACACCCCGCAGCGGCTCTCCCGGCAGCGAACGTTCACCCGGGCGCACAGCGCATAGCGGTCGTTGACAAACACCTCCACAATATCCTCATCATAGAGCACATGCATGTGTATATCTGCCCCGCAGATACCATCATCCAGCATCAACCGGGAGAACGTGAATTCTTCCCTGCCCTGGCCGCGGGAGACAATCCGAAGCTCGCGGCTGCCTCTGTCCAGCTCTGCGGCGATGCCATTGTCGCCGTCCACAAGCACACCCTGTACACCGCTTTCCGCCGCGGCAAAATCGGCATGCACGCCGAAATTCCGCTGCCGCCTGGCTGCATGGCTGACCATGCCGAAATCAGCGTCGGGCAGCGCGCATATTGTTTCGGTGGACATTTCCCCCTGAATGCGCTGCGCAAAATCAGGATCCAGGCGGCTGCCCAGCTTCCCATCAGGCAGGAGATAGATTTCGCGGGGCAAATTCAAATCTCCGCCCCAATCCTGGTCGCGATAGTTCATCGGAATCCAGCCGAAAATCAGCCAGCGCTCTCCACGCGAGGTCACCTGCGCGGCGCACAGATCCTCGCCATCCAGCTGCACGGGCTGGATGGCATTCCAGTCCTGCTGGTCGATGGGCGTATTCTCCTGCCCGATCCAGAAGCTCGGCGCCCCGACCCAGTGAATGCTCTGGCGCGCCAGGCTGGCCAGCAAAACCCAGCGGTTGCCCATGCGCAGCATCTGGCTGCACTCAGGCTCCAGACAGGTATAGAGCGTACGGCCGGGATTCGGGAAATGCAGCAGCATGCGCTGCTCACAGGGCTGCGCCTTTAAAGGCGTGGTGATCAGTACACCGCAGTCCATGCCCTTTCCGCACCCGTTATGCTCATTGGTGTAGTATGTGGTCGCCGTATCACGCAGCGCCCCATGATCGCTGTCATAGAAGATCGAGTGATCCCTGGAACCGGCGGGAAAGTAGGTCTGATCAGGCTGGCAATGGTATCGCCCATCATCCTCCCAGTGAATCAGATCCCGGCTTTTGCAGACCACGCCGCTGGTATAGCAGCTCAAAAAGCCATCCTCCCAGGGCAGCACATTGAGCACCGCATGCTCTAAAGGATGCTCCTCCCAGTGGATGAAATCCTCCGTTACAGCCACAGCCCCTTCCTTGCATACCACATGCTTGGGATTGGTGAAGCAGGCGTCACAGCGCAGGGTGCCGTTGGGGATCAGGTAATACATGTAGGTCTTTCCGTCGTGAAAGAAGGGGTGCACATCCCCGATGTGCCATTGCTTGGGGCGGAAATGCAGCATATTGTTTCATTCCTCTCAGTAGGGTTGTGAAGGCGCCATGGCGCAGATGGTCATACGCTCCATATGATGA
>JAFUPT010000089.1 GCA_017481065.1 Clostridia bacterium
CTCCTCCAGATGTTTGCCGAGGGTGCCTTGGAAAATCATGGTGGTGTAAATGTCCGGATGATGCTCCTTCAGATAGAGAAGCCGTCTGCGGCCGTATCTGCCAAGATTGTACTTGGAAACGTCCAAAAGCATTGGATTGATGTCGCTGTCAAATTGTCTGTTGAAACTCATACTGCGCCCTCCTTTGTGCGTCGCGTGGTTATAACGAAAGCTGACCAAATCTCCTTTCCCATAACCGCACTTCATTCGCCACAAACGAGCCTCAGTCATGTTGTATTCAGGTGTTATCACTAACACCCTTTACAACATACACCTTGTGCAAGGGGAGGTGGCCCGAAGGGCCGGAGGGGTTGTCGTAACCCCGTCCGCTCACCCCGGGGTTCTCAGGGGCCGCAGCCCCTGAGCCACGAAGGGGTGCGGGGGCTCCAAGGGGGTAAAGGGGAGCGGTTGGCGCTCCCCTAATCCCCTTGGCCCGCGGAGCGCAAAACCTGTTCCTCAGAACCCAAAAAAATTCCCCCACTCCCGTCGAAGTGGGGGATATGATCAGGAACCTACGGAAGCGAGGACAACTTTCGGTCCGGATCAACGGGGGGTTACTTTTCTATTACAACATAATCAGTAACACTTCCGGTATAGGCTTCGCCATCGAAAGTGCCGCCATTGATTACAACAGTGGGCTCGCAATTCGTAGCGATATATGCCGGGGCATAAAGATCGTTCGTTTCTTTCTCCTTGACCAACTCGCCATCATTGATAACGATCTTCGGCTGCTCCGCGTTGGAAGCTCCACCATCGTTGGCCGCGTAAGCACATACAGAAGCCGTGATCTTGCCGCCGTTCATGGTGAAGGTGCCGCCGTTCCAAACCACTACGCCATGGTCGAAGCTGCCGTTTCCGCGAACAATGATCTCGCCGCTTTCCATGGTAAAGCTTGCGCCCGGCTGGACATACACGCCATAGCAGGAAGCCACGATCTTGCCGTCGCCCTTCAAGGTCAGGTTTGCGCCTTTACCAACCTTAATGGCCATCCAGTTGTGATCGCCGCCATCCTTGGAAGTCAGGGTATGGCCATTCAGATCGAGCGTTACAGTTGCATTCTCCTTGACAACAAATGCTTCGTTGTCGTTGATGTCTGCCGTCAGAGCAACGCTTTTGCCTTCGGCCAGAGCAGCTCTCAGCTCCTCAGCAGTTGCTACGCTGGTGGGAATGCTCATATCGCCGAACCAGGCCTGTACATTAGTTGCGGTTACATCGCCGAAAGCGGTATCGAGGGCGAATTCCGCTGCGGGAGTATCGCCATTGGCTTCCCAACCAGCAGCCTGCACTGCCTGAGACAGAGTGAGGATATCATAGGTGCCATTCTTGTTGCCATCGAGGGCTTCGCAATCCTCGTTGGTGGCACGGGACGCCATGTAAACCTGGCACAGGCTGGGATAGGTGGTTTCGCCAGCGGGCAGGATGCCGCCTTCATGCTTCCAGCCGCTCTGGGTCTTTGCGCCGGTGTAGATGAGTTCAAGCACCAGGTAATTGTTGCCATTGATTTCAACATAACCCTGGAAACCGTAAGTCCAAGGCATGTCGCCATCGATGTTTTCTGCGGCCACTTTTGCGCGGGTTTCGGACACGATCAGGTCCTCGCCGGGGAAGTTGATCGTGTCTACAAGTTGAGCAGAACCAACTTCGAGTGCAATCAGGGTGCGGACATAAGCATCAGACTTACCGATATTTTCCACGGTAATGAACTTATCCTGTGCATTGGGGGTGTTGAATACATCAGCACCGCCATGAGAATCAACCTGGGACATTCTTACAGGAATGGCATCATAGCCCCAAGAAACACCACCTACGGTGCCGCCGTTGGGAATAATTGCGGGATACAGGGGCTTGGCCTGAGTAAAGTCTTCCAGAACATAGCTGTTCTGACCATCAATCGTGTCGGTCTTGTAGTCGCCGTTCTCATCCACAGCGCGCTGATATTCGTGCTGTTCGATGTAGACATTGCCAAGGGTCATCGTGTTCACTTCACCCTCGCTATCCTGCAGATACGCGACGGTGCCGGTGATTGCCAAGCCCGCCACAATGGCGAGGCTGAGCACCATTGCCAGAATCCTCTTCATCTTAAAAATCCTCCTCGTTTTTGTTGTGCGGCGGGGAAAAATGGCTCCGGCGTCCCGGAAATTTCGCCTCCGTGCGCGGCCCCTTTTGGGGCCATCTTTTCCATGCCATTCTATCTCAAAAAAAAAAAAAACGACGCCTAAAGCGTTACAGAATTGTGAATATATGGATAATTTTGAGTCACATATGTGGCGGTGGACCCAAAATAAGGCCGAACCTGTCAAAATGTATTTTGACAGGTTCGGCTCTTTATATTTTTTCATATCTTCCATCGGGAAAAAGGGCGTATCCCCGGCCGTTTTTTGGCTGGAAGTCGTAGTACGCGCCGCCGGTCATTTCCTGCATGATGGCCATGATCGTGCCGCCGTGCACCACGAAGGCGTAAGTTCCATCCGGCAGGGCGCAGGTGGCTTCCCGGAAGGCGGATGCGCAGCGGGCGATGAAGGCTTCCCGGCTCTCGCCGCCGGGGAAGGGCAGCGCGCCGCCGGAATCAATCCAGCGCTGGTAGGCAGGGTCGCCGGAGAGCTCGATGTAATTCTTATTCTCGAAATCGCCGAAATCGCACTCCCGCAGGCCGGGCAGGGTGCAGATTTCCATGCCGGGAAATAGGATTTGCGCCGTCTGCACGCAGCGCAGCATGGGGCTGGCGAACACGCCGTCCACTGCGGGGAAAGTCCGCCTGCGCAGGGCTTCGATGCCCTTGGGGCATAGGGGCTCATCCGTGCGGCAGCCGATGTAGCGGCCATCGAGGTTGCCCTGGGTTTTGCCATGGCGGATCAGGAGAAATTTCATTTGATGCGCACCC
>JAFUPT010000090.1 GCA_017481065.1 Clostridia bacterium
AGTTGGTAGAGCGCCACCTTGCCAAGGTGGAGGTCGCGAGTCCGAGTCTCGTCTACCGCTCCATTTGGTGCCATAGCCAAGTGGTAAGGCAAAGGTCTGCAAAACCTTCATTCCCCGGTCCGAATCCGGGTGGCACCTCCAAAGATGCGATTCTCGAAAGAGGATCGCATCTTTCTTTTGTATTTACTGGTGTGCGCTGCTGAGCATGCCACTCAGAAGCTGCAGAAGCGCCTCTGGCGGCCGCTGGGTTGCTGCCGGGGGGAAGTTGAGGGAAGCGGAATCCGGAGCGCACGGGGCGTTTCTGCACGCCTGGGGAGGGGTAAAGGAAAAGAGGCAGGGAGTTTTCCCTGCCTCTTTCATTTTGGCTTACATATTCACTATATTTCTCGGTTCGCCCCTCAGGTAGGCCTCCACATTTCCGATGGCGATGTCCTTGAGCCGGCGGCGGCATTCCAGCGCGGCCCAGCTGATGTGGGGGGTCATGAAGAGGTTGGGAGCGTGCATGAAGGGATGATCGGCCTCGATGGGTTCGTTGGTGATGGCGTCGATGCCTGCGGCGGCGATTTTGCCGCTGTGCAGGGCTTCGGCGAGGGCCTCCTCATCCACCAATGCGCCGCGGCTGTTGTTGATCAGGATTGCGCCGTCCTTCATCTTGGCGATGCTCTCCCGGTTGATCATCCGCTCTGTCTCCGGGAAGAGGGGGCAGTGCAGGAAGATTACGTCCGAGCGGGCGTAGAGATCGTCGAGGGGGACATATTCTACCTTGCCCGCCAGCGCCGGATCGGGATGCATATCGTGGGCGATCACATGCATGCCCAGCGCCATTCCCACGGCGGCGGTGGTGTGCCCGATGCGGCCGAGGCCGATGATGCCCATGGTCTTGTGGGCCAGCTCGATGGATGGGTAATCCCAGAAGCACCAGTCGTTGGGGCCTGTACGGCGCAGTTTGCGGGCCTCAGCATCGTGGTGGGCGATGTGGTTGGTAATTTCCAGAAGGAGGGCGATGGCGTGCTGGGAGATGGCCTCCGTGCCGTAGGAAGGCACGTTGGCGACGGGGATGCCGCGCCGCGCCGCTGCTTCCACATCCACGATGTTGTAGCCCGTGCCGATCACGCTGATGAAGCGGATGTTGGGGCAGGCCTGAAAGGTATCTTCGGTAACGATGGCCTTGTTCAGCATCACGATTTCCGCATCGCCGATTCGGGGAATCACCTCCCCGGGCGCGCTGCGATCATAGATGGTGACCTCGCCGAAGGCGTTGAGGGCGCTCCAATCCAGCTCGCTGGGCTTTTCTAGGGGGCGGTCCAGTACTACGATTTTCATAGGCTTCCTCCCTCGGTGAAATCAGATTTCAGCAAGTTCCTGCATGGTTTCCGCGAAGCCGCGGCAGTAAAATTGCAGGTCGGACGCGGTCCAGAGCACGTTTGCGCCCTTCGCCTGGTAGTGCTTCGCATCCGCCGCATCATTGCAGAAGATGCCGCAGGATTTGTTGTGCTTTTTGCAGATATCAAACACCTGCTGTACGGCGTCTTCCATTACCGGGCTCTTGCAGTCAAAGGGGGTGCCGAGCATGACGGAGAGATCGTTCGGACCGATGATGATGGCGCTGATGAAGCTGCCGAAGGCCAGCAGGATGCTCTCAAGATTATCAATGCCTTCCTGGGATTCAATCTGCAGGGCGATGAAGCGGCCCTTCTGGAATTCCTCAAAGCTCTCTCCGGGGCGGAATTGGCCGAAGCCGCCAGCGCCCTTGCGGCCGTAGGGAGCGAAGCACACCGCTTCCACCACGGTTTCCACCTGCTCCAGCGTCTCCACGCGGGGGATCATTACGCCGTCCGCACCCATATCAATGGCTTTGGCGATCAGGTGGTACTGGGCATCCTGCACGCGCATGAAGGAGGGGATGCCCAGCATGCGGCAGGTATGCAGCATGGGAATCACATTCTGGGTATCGAAGCGGCCGTGCTCGGCATCCATCAGGATAAAGTCCAGTTCCGGGCAATTCATCTTTTCCAGCAGGATGGGGGCGTCCAGCATGATCATGGTGGTGCCGACCACCTTTTCCCGGTTTGCAAATTTGTTTTTCAGTTCTTCGTAGCGGTTCATGGCGTTTCACCTCATTCTTCAGAAATCAAGGGGCAGCTGCGTGTGCTGGGAAACCTTGGCCAGCGCATCCATGGTGACCTGGGGCAGGGAAAAACCATGTGCTATGGCGGCCTGCTCCCGCTCATGCTCCAGCTGGCCGGGGAAGAGGATGCGCTCCACGCCGGGTGCGCGGCGAGCGGAGGCCAGTTCCTCGATCATGGTCTCGACCTGGGCGGGCAGGTTGAGGCTGGGATTGAGCTTCTTCGGGTCGAGGGCGATGATGATGTGGCCCACATTGCCGCCCTGCCCGGGATTTTTATTCCATGCATGGATATCGGAGAGCATCGCCGCGCCGGAGAGCAGCCCGGCGAGGCTTTCCACCATGATGCTCAGGCCGTAGCCCTTGTGGCCTCCAAAGGGCACCAGCGCGCCGCCCAGGTCATAATTTCCGGGATCGGTGGTGGGGTTGCCCTCGGGGTCCAGCAGCCAGCCCAGGGGGATGGATTTGCCCTCGTCCGCCGCGATGGAAATCTTGCCTGCGGCCACCATGCTCATGGCCACATCGTAGCAGATGGCGCGGTACTTGCCTGCGGGCACGGCGTAGCTGAAGGGATTGTTGCCGATGGCCCGAGAAGCGCTGCCGCTGGCGGCCATGATTACATCGCCCGTGGACATGGCGAGGCCGATGAGGCCGGATTCAGCCAGGCTCTGGCTGTAATAACCGCAGGCGCCGTGATGGTGGCTGTTGAATACATTTACGATGCCCACGCCGGTCTCCAGCGCCTTTTCCCGGGCGAGCTCCGTGGCAAACACGGTTGCAGGGATGCCGAGGCCCTGGTCTGCGTCCACGAGGGCGTTGGAGGGGCCTTCGCTGGCGATGTTGGGAATGGCGTCGGCCCGGACGCCGCCGGAGAGCAGGCATTCCACATAGCCGATCATGCGGATTACGCCGTGGGAGTGGATGCCACGCATATCGGCGTTTACGAGTACGGCGGCGGTGGTTTGGGCGTCAACAGTCGATACGCCGCAGAAGCGCAGCGCTCTGGAGCAGTATTCTTCGAGTGCGGCCTGGAAAATTGGCATGGAAATACCTCCTTTGCGTTCGTGAAACGGTGAGAAATCAGCAGCAGCGGTCCAGGTATTCCCTTGTCTTTTCGATGAGCTCGGGATATGCGCCGTAAGGCTTGAAGGCGGGAACAAAAAGGCAGAGCAAATGCAGGGTGCGCTCCGGATCGGAATTGCGGCATTCATGCTTTACGCCGGTCATGGCATGCACGATGCCGCCGGCGGGCACATCATGCTCCACGCCATCCAGGATGGCCTTGCCGGGGATATCGAAGTAGATGTATTCATCGGCGTCCGGGTGGATGTGGCCCTCGGATACGCCGCCGGCGGGGATGGTGGTGGTGACGATGCGGATGCGCTCCTCGCCGGTGGTCTCCGGGGAGGCGATCAGGCGCACTTCTCGCACGATGCCTTCGCCGAAAAGCTGCGCCGGAAAAGAATTGCAGTCATAGATAATCGGGTCCTTCATGCTTCATTCTCCTTTCGGATGCAATGGAAACTGAAGCTGCCCTTTCTCCATGACTGCAAGATGGTATGCGCGCATGACCCCGAAGGGGAGCTGCGCTCATATTTCGGAGTCGATATTGGTGATACGATCTTCGTAGAAGGATACGTTTCCTCTCAATACGATCTGGGGATTGATGCGCACGGCGCGGTTTTCGATCTGGAGGCCGTTGATGCAATCATACATATTTTTGTAGGAGAGGTAACCGATCTTATACGGGTTTTGGAAAATGGCAGCATTCAGCGTGCTGTCTTCAATGTAGGGAACGAAATTGGTCAGCAGCTCGGTGCCGATCACAACGATATCCTGGGAGCGGCCTGCCTCGGCCAGCTTCCTGCACACCGGCACGGTGACTGCGGTGGAGCAGAAGATGCCCTTCAGGCTGGGCTGCTCGAAGAGAATCTGTTCGGTGATGAAATATGCAATCTTTTCGTTGTCCTGGTGCTCGAACACGCGCACATCAAAGCCGTAGCGCTCGTTCATTTCCATGAAGCCGCGGTAGTTGTCGCTGTGGTGCTCCAGGGAATTGTTGCCGGTGAAGTAGGCCACGATATCGCCCTTCTTCACGCCGGACATGTTCAGCAGGTCTGCGGCGATACGGCCCGCGCGCACGTTGTCCGCGCGGACATAGAAATCGATGTTCTTCATGCCCGATTCGTGGAAAAAGGTGGATGCGCGCACATTCTTTTCCTGGATGAGGGCATCCATCTCCGGAGCCTTGTTGGGACTGCAGGGGGTGAAGATGATGCCGCTGCAGCCGGAATCGGCCATTTCGGCAAACTTCTCCTGCAGGCGCTTATCGTAATCCTGGATATCCAGCAGGGCGATTTCGATGGATGCGTTGAAATCGGAGAGGGAGTTGCATGCATGGCGCGCGCCCGCAGCGATCAGGTTCTGGTATTCCGGGAATTTGTTGCGCAGGATCAGGCCGATCTTGGCGGGCTTGGCCTTCAAGCCGTGGGCCAGCATATTCTTCTGGTAGCCCAGCCGGCGCGCAGTTTCATGCACCTGGCGGCGCATTTCGGCGCTGATGCAGGTCTGGTTGTTGAGCGCGCGGGTCACGGTGGACGGCGAGGTATGCAGTTCCTGGGCAATATCGTAAATCGTTACGCGGGAAGACTTTCGGTTCATAACTTCCTCCAGTTGATCACAGTGCAATAAAATGCATTCTATACAAGATTATATTATGAACCGTGCAACAATGCAAGCCCTATTCGAGGGGATCGGCGGCGCAGAGTGCATCAAAAATTTCCTGCCCGCGATTGAGGGAGGCGGCCCATGCGCCGGGATCGATGAAGGGATTGGCGGTGGGGGAGAGGCGGGCGGCCTTTTCGAAACTGTTGTTGAAGCCTGGATGGGAGCCCAGCATGATATCCGGGGAGAGGGCGGCGAGGCGTTCGAAGGTATAAGCGTAGCCCTCGCGCCAGTTGGGCAGGCTGTATTTTTTCAGGTATGCGCTGGCGGCGGTGTTGGGATGGTAGCCGCCGGAGAGCGCTGCGCTGTACTTCTTGCCCTGCCAGGAGGTCTCCCACAGGAAGGTCATGTTACCAGGGGTGTGGCCGGGAGAGGCGATGCAGCGGATGCGGGCTCGGCCCAGCTGAACTAAATCCCCATCTTTCAGCAGTACATCCGGCTCAAAGGTCTCGTGGAAGGGAAGGCCGTATTCCGAGTGCCAGGTGAGCTCGGTGCGGTCGCGGATGATGAAGGCGTCGCCCTCGCCGAGGAAGGTTTTGCAGCCGTACTTCTCCTGCATCAGCCGGGTTGCGCCGATGTGATCGTAGTGCACATGGGTATGCAGGATATAGCGGATATCCGCCGGGTCGAATCCGCACCTGCGGATGGATTCCAGCAGCAGGTATGCGGTCTGGGGATAGGTGGTATCGAAGAGAATGAGCCCTTCGCCGGTATCGACCAGGTGCGCGCTGACGCTGGCATTGCCCACATACCAGATATCATCGGTGATTTGGAAGGGGGCTGCATCGTACTCCCAGGGGGTTTGGTAGACTTCTCCCATATAGACTCCTTAGATGAAGCAATCTTCCAGCTTCAGGTCGGTATTTTCGGCCAGCTGCTGCATGCGGGCGAGGATATCGTCCGGCAGCAAGAGGCCGCAGCTCTCCGTCTTTTCGTAGCGTTCCCATTCCATTTCGCCGGGCAGGTAGATGCGTTCGCTTCCCTCGGCCAGCGGCGCGGAGGCGATCTCTTGAATGGCCTGCGCCATGCGGGCTGAAAAGAGCTTCGGCTGCATCATCTGCTTCACATCAATCACAATGCAGCAGTGGCTGAAATTGGGAACCGCATCCGCCTTGGACCAGAGCTTCTGCTCGGAAAGGATGCCGCCGCCGCTGAGCACGGCGCAGAGGCATTCCACCATGAAGCTCAGGCAATAGCCCTTGTGGCCCGCCATGGGGGCGAAGGCGTAGGGGCTGTTGTAATCGGTGGTGGGCTTTCCGTCGTAATCGTAAATCCATCCCTCGGGAATGGGCTCGCCCGCCATGCGGGCACGGGTGATCTTCGTGCCTGCCACGGCACTCATGGCGATATCCATGAACACGGGTCTGTGATCGCCTGCCGGGATGGCATAGCTGAAGGGAGAATTGCCGATGTTGCGCCCCTTCGCACCGGGAATGTGCATGCAGTTGGAGGATACGCTCATCACGAGGGCGATATAGCCCTTTTCGGCGGCCTCCACGCTGTAAGCGCCGCATGCGCCCATGTGGCCGCTGTTTTTTACGGCGGCGTAGCCGATGCCGGTGGTGCCGGCCTTCTGCATAGCTTCATCGAGGGCGAACCAGGTATTGTAGATGGGCATGCTGTTCTGACCATCGATGATGGCCCAGCCCGGGCCCTCGCGCTCGATGATGGGGCCGACATCGCTGCGCATGCCGCCGGCGGTCACTTTGTCTAAGTAGAGCTTGAGACCGAAGGTGCCGTGGGTGAAGATGCCGAAGCGATCGGTCTTTACCAGCAATTTGGCGGTCTTTTGGGCGATTTCTCTGGAGAAACCGTAGTGCATGCAGGCTTTTTCGCAGAATTGGGTGTATTTTTCAATGTCTACGCGCTGCATGGAATCATTCCTTCAGGTATTTTTTGTAATCTGGGTTCAGGAGCCATTTGGGTTCCTTTCCATCCTTGAAATCCTTTACCATTTCCACAGCATGTTCCATCATGGCTTCGAAGCATTCGTGGGTCGCGCCTGCCACATGGGGTGTGAGGATTACATTTTCCAAATCGTAGAAGATTTCGCCGGGGCGGGCGTTGCCGCCCCCTTCGTCCTCTACCACATCCAGGCCGGCGCCGCCCAGCTTGCCGCTGCGGATGGCCTCGGCCAGTGCGGCAGAATCGATGGTGCCGCCGCGGGAGGTGTTGATGATGAAGGCGCCGTCCTTCATTTTGGCGATGCTTTCGGCGTTGATGATGTGCTTCGTGGCGGGGAGCAGTGCAAGATGGATGGAAATGATGTCCGATTCGGCCAGCAGGGTATCCAGATCCACATATTCCACGCCGTATTCTGCGGCGAAGGCTTCATCCTGGTATACATCATAGGCGAGTACGCGGCAATTGAAGCCCTTGAGCATGCGCACTACGGCCTTGCCGATGTTGCCGCAGCCCATGATGCCCACTGTCTTGCCGGAGAGCATATTGGTTGCATAAATTGCAGCCTTGCGTTCTCCCATATGCACCTTTGCATCCATCTGGGGAATGCGGCGCGCGGCGGCGAGCATCAGTGCAACGGCCAGCTCGGCAACACTCTGGGCGTTTACGCCGGGCATGTAGGTTACAGGAACCCCGGCCTCGGTGGCGGCCTGCAGGTCGATGCCATCATAGCCCACACCGAGGCGCACGATCATCTTCACGCTGGGGCAGGCGTCGAACACTTCCTTGTTCCATACCTCGCCGCCGGCGAACACATAATCAAAGCCCTGCACCTGGGGAATGACCACCTTCGGATCGCGGGAGGAGCGGATAATCTTCTTCTCCCATATGGTATCGATGCCCAGCTCCTTCAGTGCCGCGATGCCCTTATCAAAGTTCTCGTGGTGGTCCAGCATGGTGATGATGCCTTTTTCCATTATTTCCCCAGCTCCTTTGCCACGGCGTTCATATTCTTGAGGGCAGTCTTGCAGCCGGCGGTGATGAACATATTTTCATTTGCCACGGAGATCATATCCACGCCCTTGCCCAGCCAGAGCTTCAGGTTTTCCTCATCATAGGGGCCGGTGGAAACGCCGATATACTTGCCTGCTGCGTGTACCCGGGCGATCATATCATCGATGCAGGCGATTACCTCAGGATGCTTCCAGTTGCGGTAGTGGCCGAAGGAGGCGGAGAGGTCCATGGGGCCGATGATGAAGGCGTCCACGCCCTCCACGGCGAGGATGTTGTCGAGGTCTGCCCATGCATCCTTGTGCTCCAGCTGGATGATCTTGAACACGGCCTGTTCGTTGTTTTCCACATACTCGGCCATGTCCTCCTGGCCATACCTGATGCAGGCGCGGGGGCCGAAGCCGCGCACGCCCGTGGGCGGATAGCAGCATGCTGCCACTGCGCGCTTTACATCTTCCGCGCTCTGTGCGCCGGGGAACACGATGCCGGTGGGGCCCATTTCCAGGATGGGCTTTACGAGGATGGGATCGATATCCGCCACGCGGATGAAGGTGGCCACGCTGGAGCCGGATGCACGGGCGGCAATCAGGGTGTTGTGGATGTCCTTCTTGTCCGCCTGGGAATGCTCGGTATCGATCCAGAGGTAATCGAAGCCGCAGCCGGCGATCAGTTCGATCAGCTGGAGCTCGGTATTTACGATGTGGGTGCCGAAGAGGGGCTTGCCGGATGCGAGCTTTTCCCGCGCGGCCTGCGCCTGTTTCAATACAGTTACCATTTCCTTATATCCTCCTTGTTTATATCAATTTATATCAGGCTTCCTCGCCGAATACTTTCACCAGCATCTTGGAGCCACGGTTCTTCTCTGCGGTGTAGCAATCCATGCAATTCGCGCCCCACTCGTAGAAATCGATAACCGAGGTGATGATGGGCTTGATATCGATCTGGCCCTCGTCGATCAGCTCCAGCAGGGTTTCGGAGCAATTGTAGGAGCCGCACCTTCCATAGATATTGATCTTGTTGAACACCACATCATCCATATTGAAGTTATTGATTCTGCGGGTGTAGAAGCTGATGGTGCTGAAATCGCCCTGAGGACGGAGCAGCTGCGCCATGTTTTCCACGAAGGAAGCCTCGCCGGAGGTCTCCAGTACCACATCCGCCAGCGCGCCGCTGGTGATGCGCTTCATTTCTTCATACAGGTCCGCCTGCGTGGTGTTGATCACATGGTCTGCGCCCATTGCCCGGGCAATATCCAGCTTTGCTTCCTTGCGGGCGGCGATGATGATCTTCTTCGCGCCCATCCAGCGGCCGATGGGAATGCCGGAGAGGCCGATGGGGCCGGAACCGGTGATCAGGAGCGTGGCGCCCTTGAGGGGCAGACCGCGCAGCCCGTTCATGGCGATGGAGGCAGCTTCGATGGCGGCGGCCTCCTGGTAGGTAATTTTTTCGCCCATTTTCAATATATCCCGCGCGGGCATCACCGCGTATTCAGACATGCCGCCCGGCCATGCATCGCCCACGGTGCCCACTGTGCGGCGGTTCAGGCAGTTGTATTCCCTGCCGGAGAGGCATTCCGAGCATTTGCCGCAGGTGATTTTGCCGCTGCTGATCACCCGGTCGCCCAGCTTGATCCCCTGCACGCCTGCGCCCACTGCGCACACACGGCCGGACCATTCGTGGCCCCAGCGCAATGGAAAGCGAATTTTGCCTTCCTTGGTGAAGCTGGAAATGCCGGAATAATTATCATAATCCGTTGCGCAGATGCCGCAGTAGGCGATGCGGATCAGCACCTGGTTCGCTTCCAACGCGGGTATTGGGAATTCCTTTAATGACATTTGGTTGATGCCATCCATAACGATGGCCTTCATTTTGCCGGGGACAGCCATGCAATATCCTCCTTTGTGCTTTGATTGCGTAGATATGGCGAGTTCGAATGCTTTTTGCGGATAAAATAACGCATTCGATTGCATTAATTACATTCTAACACCTGTACATGGAAAAAGCAAGCGGTTTGTGACGGAAAAATGCAGGAATTTGCGCGAAGAGATGGGCGGATGCGCGCTGCCAGCTACGAAATTTGCTGAATATTGCAGGTTTTTTGCTGTTTCTGTGTGCGGAATGATGTGCAATTAATTGCAAAGAGCTGTTTTCGAAAGGCAGAAACGTATGGAAAAGTAAAGATAATTTGAAATGGATTGCTAAAATAATCCAAAATAATGATTTGAAAAATATTTAAAATGACGGAATATTACAACTTGAAGATTTATGTTGCATTAGAATATTGCGCAAAATCCGCGCTTGTGTTATAATTCAATCGCAACCGTTTGCACCGCAACGGTAAAAAGGGGGCGCAGACGCGCCTCTACGGAACACAAATTACAAGGAGGAAATGAAACATGAAGAAGATCCTGGTTTGCCTGCTGGCGCTGATCCTGGCGCTCTCGAGCGTCGCCTGCTTCGCGGAGGAGTATGATCCTTCCGACAAGTACCTCGGCATCGTATGCTATCCCTCTTCCAACACCACCATCGCGGTCTGGATGACCGGCTTTTTGCAGACCGCTGAAGAACTCGGCTACAAGCCCCTCTACATCGGCGGCGACACCACCGACGCAGCTGCCGTTGAGCAGATGATCGATTCCGTAATTGCCCAGTATGATAATCTGGCCGGCGTTGCCCTGTGCATCAACAGCGAAACCCGCTGGAACATGGCCAAGAAGTTTGTCGATGCTGAAATTCCGGTCGTTGGCGCATGGGTTCCGGTTCTGGATGAAGATATCGAAACCTACGGTGTGAATAAGGATTACATCGTCGGCTCCTTCGGCATCGACGCCTATAAGTATGGCTACGAAGCCGGCCAGGCGGTTGGCGAAGCAGCCGGCGGCAAGGGCACCGTTGCCGTAACCCAGTCCACCTTCAATGATGGCGAAAACAACGCAGCCGCAGGCTTCATGGCCGCGATTGCTGAGAATTATCCGGATATGAAGGTTCTGGATCCCCAGGTGGAATCCACTGACGTTACCCAGGGCGTGGGCGTTGTAACCTCCCTGCTGCAGGCCAATATCGGCGATCTGGTGGGCGCGTTCGGCACCACCGGCACCTCCGCACAGACCTGGAGCCAGGCCGCTGAGGACCTCGGCTGGGAAGGCTATGTAATCGGCATGGACGCCACCTCCGCAAATCTCGATATCCTCGAGCAGGGCGGCGTATACGGCCTGGTAGCCCAGCCCATCTATGATCTGTGGGCAGATGCTGCGCGCCACCTGGATGCTTACCTGCGCGGCGAAAATCCCCAGTATGAGAATTTCAGCGATGCTCCCGTTATCTTCGCTGATTCCGTTGCAGAATATCGCGAAATCCTGGGCGGCGTAGATACCTATGTAGCACAGTTCAAGTAAGAAACAATCTTTCTTGAATGGTGGTGGCATGCGGCTTTTGCCGCCATGCCACCACCATGTATTCCCCTGCGAATGCAGCTCTAAGGCATGTGGATTTTCACATGTTTTAGAATTGCATTTGAGCAAAAGCAAGCCACAAAAAAGGATAGAGAGGATAGCGGCATGAGCGAATACATTTTGGAAATCAGGGATATCACCAAGCGCTTTCCGGGTGTGCTGGCCCTCAGGAACGTCAGCTTTACGGTGCGCAAGGGCGAAATCCTTGGATTGATCGGTGAAAACGGCGCGGGCAAATCCACGCTGCTCAAGATCATGAACGGCGTGTATGTCCACGGCAGCTACGAGGGCGAAATGCGCTTTGACGGCGCGCCGCTGCGCAATAAGAGTCCCTATGATGCGCTGGCAAAGGGCATCGGCTATGTTCCCCAGGAGATCAACGTAATGGAGGATCTCACCGTGGCGGAAAACATCTTCGTAGGCCATCTGAACGAGGATGAAAAGAAGAAGGGCTTCCGCATGGCCGCGCTCATGGACCGCTGTGAAACATTTTTCAAGGCAAATAAATTCAACCTCAATCCCCGGGCAGCGGTGGGCGGCCTCTCCATCGGCCAGAAGCAGCTGGTGATGGTGGCGAAGGCCATCTCCTGGAATCCCAAGGTGCTGGTGCTGGACGAGCCCACCACCGCACTCTCCCAGGCGGACGTGGAAAACCTGTTTGAAATCGTGCGCCATTTGAAGGCGCAGGGAACCAGCGTGATCTTCGTTACCCATAAATTGGAAGAAATCTTCGCGCTGACCGACCGCGTGACCATCCTGCGCGATGGCCAGGTGATCACCACCTATGAAAAGGCGGATTACCAGCGGGACAAGATCATTTCCGGCATGGTGGGCCGCGAGCTGAGCCAGCTCTATCCCAGCCGGAATGTTGAAATCGGCGAGGAAGTGCTCCGTGTGGAGCACATGACCGTGCCGGATCCCCGCATCATGAATAAGAACCTGGTGGAGGATGTATCCTTCCACCTGCGCCGGGGAGAATGCCTGGGCTTTGCCGGCCTCGTTGGCGCGGGCAGAACGGAAACCATATCCGCCCTCTTCGGCAGCTACAAGGATTACAGCGCGGATGTGACCATCGAGGGCAAAAAGGTGCACATCAGGAGCGAGGCGGACGCCATCGACCTGGGCATCAATATCCTCACGGAGGACCGGAAATCCAACGGCTTGCTGCTGCTGAACAACATCAAGTTCAACATCGTGCTCAGCAACCTGAAAAAGATACTGGACAACAGCCGTCTGGTGAGCAAGGCGAAGGAGCAGGAATGCGCCGACGCCTTCATGAAGCGCCTGCGCATCAAGGCAAACAGCACTGCCACCATGGTTGCCAACCTTTCCGGCGGCAACCAGCAGAAGGTGGTGCTGGCCAAGGCGCTGCATTCGAATCCCCGCATCCTGCTGCTGGATGAACCCACCAAGGGCATAGACGTGGGTTCCAAGCAGGAAATCTATGAAATCATGAACGAACTGCTGGCGGAAGGCATCAGCATCATCATGATTTCCTCGGAACTGCCGGAGCTGCTGGGTATGTGCGACAGGTTCATGGTGATGCAGGGCGGCAAAATTGTTGGCGAACTGGACAAAAAGGACGCGACGCAGGAGAGCATCATGTCCCTGTGCTTCGCTTAAGGAAGGAGGATGTAAGGAAATGGCAAATACGAAGAAGGCATCCTCGGGAAAACTGCTGAAATTCATACTCATCCCGGAGGTTACATCCATCATCCCGGTATTGATCGTGGCCATTGTGGCTACGATCCTGAACCCCATCTTCCTGCGGGGCGAAAACCTGCTCACGCTGGCTTCCTCGCTGATTTCATCCTGGGGCATCCTGGCAATCGGACAGGCATTCATCATCATGTCCGGCGGCCTGGATATCTCCATCGGCACCACGCTGAGCTTCGCGGGCATGATCTTCTGCCTGCTGGCGAGAAGCGGCATGCCGCTGGCGGTCTGCATCCTGGCGGTATTCGCGGTGTGCATCGCCATGTCGCTTTTAAATTCCCTGCTGATCCTGAAATTCAATGTGTGGCCCTTCGTCGCCACCATGTCGGTGCAGTATGTGGGCAAGGGCCTTGCGAATGTGGTGAACTACGGCGCGGATATGTCCGTATCCTACGGCACCAGCGACGCCATCATCCGCTTCACCGAGCTCATGGGCAGGAAGCCCCTGGGGCTGAGCATCGGCGCCATCGTATTCATCATTTTGATCTTTGTGGCCCAGTTCATCCTGAAAAAGACCGCCTTCGGCCGCAAGGTTTACGCGGTTGGCGACAACGCCCGCGTAGCCAAGGTTGCGGGCATCCGCGTGTGGAGGATACGCACCATGTGCTTCGTGATCGCGGGCATCACCACCGCCCTCGCCACCATCATCTGGGTGGGCTACTACGCGGGCTGCACGCCCACGCAGGGCAACCCCTGGTCCTTCATCACCATCGCCGCAGTTGCAATGGGCGGCGTGAGTTTGAAGGGCGGCAGCGGATCGATGTTCGGCGTGTTCTTCGGCGTGCTGCTGATGGGCCTGGTTTATAACCTGATCACCCTGCTGAACATCAATTCCAACTTCCAGAATATCTTCATCGGCGTGTTCCTGGCGCTCTCCGTAGTGCTGGATACCGTGCGCCGCGAGAAGACGCTGGGCAAGAACATTTAAGGGGAGGGGAAGGCAATGAAAGATAATATGCTCAGGAAACTCCTCAAGAGAAGCGAATTCATGGTGCTCTGCATCCTGGTCGCCATTTGGGTAATTCTCTCCCTGATCAACAAGAATTATGGCACGCTGAACAACCTCGCGGCCATCATGAAGACCATGTCCTGGTATGGCATCATCGCGGTGGGCCTCAGCTTCGTGATCATCCAGGGCGATTCGGATGTATCTACCGGCGCAAGCGCGGGTTTCAGCGCGGTGTTTGGCACCGCCCTCATGCTGGAAACCGGCTGCATGGGCATGCTGGGTACGGCCAATGAATGGATCGGCGTGGTGATCTGCACCCTGATTGCCATGGCCTTCGGCGCGCTGATTGGTATGGGCAACGCCTGCATGGTGGTGCGCTTCAATATGCCGCCCTTCATCGCCACGGTTGCCATGCAGTATGTGCTCAATGGCTTGAAGATGGTGATCACCAGCGGCGCATATGTTTATCCCCTGCCCAATTCCCTGATCCAGTTTGTAAAGCTGGGTATCGCCATGCCCCGGGGCAAGATCGCCGTATCCTTCATCATCCTGCTGGGCTTGCTGGTGATCGCCCACTTCATCCTGAGCCACACCACCTATGGCCGCAGCGTATACGCCACGGGCAGCAACCGCATCATGGCCCAGCTCTCCGGCGTAAAGACCAACCGCGTGCGCTACATCAATTACATGGTGCTGCATGCGCTGGTAGCGATGGTGGGCGTTTTGAACGCAGGCTACATGAAGCAGGGCTCTCCGGGCATCGGCACCGACTGGCATCTCACCATCATGGCGGCCTGCGCCATCGGCGGCATCAAGTTCTCCGGCGGCTCCGGCAACATGATTGGCCTGCTCATCGGCCTGTTTACCCTCTTTTCCATCAACAGCGCGATCGCGTATATCGGCATCAACACCTTCCTGCAGGACGTGATCATCGGCCTGATCCTGATGGTGATCATGGTTTCCGACCGCGTGCGCGCCAACCGCAAAATTCGTGCATGAGGAAATTTCCATGGATAATCACATCACATTTGAAAAAACCATAGAAATGCTCAAGCTCCAGGATATGGATTTCCATATCCTGGAGCTTGGAGGTGATTGGAGGGCAGTTATCACCCAGTATGGCGGCCGCCTGCTGGGCCCGTTTCAATCGGATGGGAGCGAGAGCGTGCTCTGGATGAATTCTGCCTGGAAGTATAAGACTGGCTTTCGCCGCTTCGTGTGCAAGCGGGATTGGAACCTCGGCGGCGAGCGGCTCTGGATCAATCCCGAGCTGCGCTTCTTCTGCAAGGCCCCGGAGCTCTTCAGCGATACTTACACCGTGCAGACCCAGCTGGACCCCGGCAGCTACGCCGTTGAAACAGGGGAGGGCGATGTAAAGCTCCGCCAGGATATAGAGCTCATGGATTTAAACGATGGCAGCGCGAGGAAGCTCTCCATCCTGCGCCGGTACATGCCCGCCCGGAATCCGCTGAAATATATTTATTCCCTGCAGGGCGCGAAGCTGGATTACTGCGGCTATGTGCACGCGATCGAGCTGCGGGGTTCCCTTCCGGATGCGCAGGTATGCATGGAGCCCTGGACGGTCACCCAGGTAAATCCCGGGGGCAGGTTCATCGTGCCCTGCTTCGGCAAGGCGGATTTCGTGGATTACTACGGCAACAATGCCCAGGAGATGCAGAAGATATGCGAAGGCTATGCCGAGCTGGATGCAAATGGCGCGCGCAAGTATAAACTGGGCTACCGCGCCGCCCAGACCTTCGGCCGCATGGCCTACCTGAAACCCTGGGGCGATGGATGGCATTTGATGCTGCGCAATTACTACAACGATCCCTCCATCCCATACTGTGCCGAGCCCTTCGGAAACCTCGGCAACCGCGGCTGCTCCATGTATTTCTACAATGATCGCGGCGGCAGGGGAGGCTTCGCGGAATTTGAAAACGCAGGCACACCGCTGGGCTTTGACACCGGGGAGAACCGCTCCGTGAGCACATCCTCCACATGGTTTTTCTTCGGCGGCCAGCAGGAGATCGCCGGAGTGATCCGGGAATTATTGGGAATAGAATACAAGTTTTAAACGCAAAAACCCGCGTATGCGGGTTTTTTTATGTATCCACTTCATCGAGGACTGCCTGCAGGTTTTCATCCGAGTATTCAATTTCCGATGAATACTGGCGGCAGAGCTCGGCGAGGGCGGGGATGCTGTGCTCCGCCTGCTGGGCGAACATGGTCCGCAGCAGCCGCCACATGAGCGCGGCGTAGGCAATGCGCCCGGCGAGGTCGCCGTCCTCCATCGTGCCCGGCAGGTGGCGGTAGAGCAGGTAGACCAGCAGCTGCTCAAAGGGCTTTTCCCACTGCTCCGGATCGCGCAGCAGAGGCGCTTCGGGAGCCGATTCAAGCGCCCGGAGACGCTCCGTCCAGTCTGCGTCCAGCCGCTCCAAACCGAGCAGGAAGGCTGCCCAGCGGCGGAAATCCGGCGCTTCCGGGGGAAGCTGTGCCCAGTACAGCATTTGCTGCACGCGCGCTTCTACGGGCAGGCTCCTGTTCTGGGCAATGGAGATCAGCTCCTGCCGGATGGCGAGCAGGTCGGTCTCCTCGTCGGTGAGCTGCTCATCATCGTCGTCCTCATCGGTGAGCACCAGCCGCACCGCTTCCTCCTGGCGCAGGATCAGCCGCGCGGCCTCCTCGCAGCACATGCCGAGGCCGATTTCCTCCCGGTCTGAAAAGAAATTGCGAAAGCGCGGGTGGTCGGCGCAGATCTGGCACAGGCAATTTCCGCCCAGCTCCAGGATCAGGTCGCAGAGGCCATCCGCATTCAAAAAGGGGCAGCACTCATCCGCAGTCAGGCGGAAGTGGGGTGCATCGCCGCCTTCATCGATGTTTTCCTTGAGCCGCCTGCCGGCATCGCCGGGAATGCTGCGGTAATATTCCAGGGTTTCGGGGTCGATATCGATCTCCCATCCCTTGCAGCAGCTGTGCCGGCATTCGCCCGCAATGCAGGAAAAATCCCGGAAGTAATCCGGGGCGATCCACTTCATCTTGCTTACCTCTTGCGCCGCGCCTCGGCGGCGTCCCATTCCCTGCGCTGCTGATCATTTTCCAGCAGCAGGCCGGGCACCTCGGCGGGCCTTTCATTTTCATCCAGTGCAACCATGGTGAAGTGGGCGCGGTTGATCATCTTGCGTTCGCCGGAGAGCTCCTCCACATAGACATGTACGCAGATATCCATGCTGGTGCGGCCCACATAGCACACATGGGCGGTGAGCACCAGCGTATCGTTTGCGCGGGCGGGCGCGCGGAATTCCAGGGCGTCTACGCGCACGGTGGTCACGTTCTTTTCCGCATGCCTGCGGGCGGTTACGGCCGCCACGATATCCATCCAGCTCATCAGCTTGCCGCCGAAGAGGCGGTTGTATCCGTTCAGGTTTGCCTGGGTCAGCAGCTGCACCTGCGTGGTGTAGGAATCCTGAACCCGTTTCATCATTCTTTCAGCCATAGCTTCCTCTTTGTGAATTGGTTTTGAATGCAGTATAGCATGATTCATGCCGGGTTTCAAGGGGAAATAAAGCAGCGCAGTTTATTGGCAAATAAAGCGGTGCGGTTTATTGACGAATGTTAATTCTTGATGTACAATAATATATGGATATTATCTGATAGGAGGTATGGCATGGGCAAGCTCTATGGCGCGGTGGAAATCGGCGGCACGAAGCAGCAGCTGGCCATCTGCGATGACAGGGGCGCAATTCTGGAGCACATGTGCGGCAAATTCCCGCTGCCGAACGGCGCGATCGATGTGCTGAACTGGATCGAGGCGAACTTGCCGGGGCTCCTGTCCAAATACACGGTAGATACCATCGGCGTGGGCTACGGCGGGATACTGGAGAGCGCCACCGGGCGCGTGCTCCTCTCCGTACAGGTGCCCGGCTGGCAGGATTTCATGCTGAAGGATTGGTTTGAGCAGAAATTCGGCATTCCTACCGTCGTGGTGAACGATACCGTCTGCGGCGGCTATGCGGAGTATTGCCTCGGCAGCGGCAGGGGATATAAGAGCTTTTACTACACCAACATCGGCACCGGTATCGGCGGCGCGATGTTCTTCGATGGCAAAACCTACGATGGCGTGGGTTACGGCGGCGTATACATGGGCAACACCTATGTGCAGGATCCGCTGGGCGCGCCCGGCGCGGTATGCAAGCTGGAGAATTTCTGCAGCGGCGTGGCCATTGAGCGGCGTTTGCGCACGCCCGGCAGGGCGCCGCAGGATTCCATGCTCTACGGCAGTGGGCTGAGCTGCTACGATCTCAAGACTGCGGCGGATGCGGGCGACGCCTTTGCCCTCTCGGAGCTTGAGCTCTTTGCCGGCGTGTACGGCGTGACCCTCGCAAATTTCATCACCCTCTTTTCGCCCCAGCGCGTGGCCATCGGCGGCGGCGTGGCGAACCTCGGTGAGGTGCTGATGGAGCCCATCCGCAGGCATACGGAGAAGTATGTGTTTGAATCGGCCAAGGGCTGCTACGACATTGTGCAGTGCCAGCTGATGGATGAAAATGTGCTCATTGGCGCGGCGCTCTATGCCCGCGATGGATTTAAAACGATCTAATATGAAATGAGAAAGGAAGATACATATGAGCTTTTCCCACGAACTTTTCCCCACCCTCTCCGAAAAGGGCTATGATGAGAAATTTGCCGCGTTCTGCGATCATACCGTGCTGCGTGCCTACACGCCCAGCAGCGTAGTGAAGGAATTCTGCGCGGAAGCCAAGAAGTACGGCGCGAAGGCCGTGTGCGTCAACCCCGTCCATGTGGCCCTCGTCGCCAAGGAGCTGGAAGGCTCCGGCATCGGCACCGCCACCGTGATCGGCTTCCCTCTCGGTGCGAACAAGCCCTGCGTGAAGGCCTTTGAGGCCGCTGAGGCCGTGAAGGACGGCGCAGTTGAGGTGGACATGGTGATCAACATTGGCGCGCTCCGCGAGGGCGATTATGCGCTGGTGCTCGAAGACATCAAGGGCGTTGTGGCCGCAGCAGCGGGCAAGGCAAAGGTCAAGGTCATCATCGAAACCTGCTACCTGACCGACGAACAGAAGAAGAAGGCCTGCGAGCTCGTAATCGAAGGCGGCGCGGACTTCGTAAAGACCTCCACCGGTATGGGCACCGGCGGCGCAACCGTGCATGATATCGAGCTGCTGCGCGCTGTGGCCGGCGATAAGATCCAGGTGAAGGCCTCCGGCGGCGTGGATACCCGCGAGACCGCCTACGCCATGATCAAGGCCGGCGCGGACCGCCTCGGCGTGAGCAAGGTTCCCCAGATTGTCAACGACGATGCAACCCTTTATTCCGCTTCCAAGGGCAACCAGCCGCCGAAGTTCGATTGAGGGAGGAGAAGGGGAACGTTGGGGGCTGCCAGCCCCCAAACCCCTGGCCAAAGGGAATGATTCCCTTTGGAAACCCCACATAGCGGCGCAATGCGCCGCAGGATAAAAAACAGGAGCCTAGCTGCCATAGATTCAAGCAGTAGGCTCCTGTTATTCTGTTTCTTCAGGATGCGCAATGCGCATCCTTGCAGAGGGGTCCAGGGGAAATCATTTCCCCTGGCGGGATTCCAAGGGGCAGAGCCCCTTGGCGTTACCCTGTCAGTCCCAGCATTCGCAGAGCTCGCGGAAGTACTGGTACATTTCATCTTCGGTTTCGAAATTGCACATGTACATTTCGTTGGCCATTGCGCCGGAGAGGGCGTCCGGGATGCGGCCCTGCATCTTCATGTTTGCGCCGTACTTGGCCATGATGGCGCTGTGGTCCATCTTGAAGTTCTTGCCGTCGCGGCGGCCTACGAAGGCACAGTAGTGGTGCGGGCGGTCCATGGGAACGGTGGTCTTATCGAAGGCAACCATGTCGGCCCAGATCTTGTATACATCCACTTCGTTGGCGAAGTTGTACATATCCGGGGAATAGCCGCCGGAGGGGCGCATGTTTACTTCCAGGCCGATGATGTCGTCCTTCTTGCCCAGGCCCTCCTGGTCGGCGCGCAGGCGGAAGAACTCCAGGTGCACGAAGCGGCTCTTCACTTCAAAGGCCTTCACGGTGCGGCGGCCGAGGTCGCGCATGTTCTCAGGCAGGTTCTTGACCATGTAGTAGATGGAATTATCCGCATCGTTAACAACATCCATCAGGGAGCCGAGGGTCACATTGCCGGTTTCGAAGATGGGCTCGCCCTTGGAATCGATGATGGCGTCGAAGGTGCATACCTCGCCATTTACGAATTCTTCCATGATGTAGATGTTATCATCCTTGGTGGCGAAGAAATAATCGAAATCTTCGTCGCTGCGGAGCTTATAGGTGTTGTTTGCGCCAACGCCGTTGTCGGGCTTCACGACGACCGGGTAGCCCACCGTGTGGGCGAAATCTTTGGCGGCCTGGTATTCATATACCAGGTGGTAGCGGGCGGTCTTGATGCCAGCCTTGTCGTAATAGGCCTTCATGGCGGACTTGTGCTTGATCTTGGTCATATCCTCGGTCTTGGGGCCGGTGGTGATGTTGAAGGCGGTGCGCAGGGCGGCGTCGCGCTCGAGCCAGAATTCATTGTTGGACTCCAGCCAGTCGATCTTGCCATACTTGAAGGTGAAGAACGCCACAGCGCGGAACACCTCGTCATAGTTGGCCAGGTCGGAAACCTTGTAGTATTCGTCCATGCTGTCCCGCAGCTCCGGGCGGAGGTTGTCGTAGGGGCAGTCGCCGATGCCCAGCACCCGCAGGCCGTTCTTCTTCAGCTCTGCGCAGAAGCGCCAGTAGTTATCCGGGAAGTTGGGGGACAGGAAGATGAAATTCTGCATCTGTATACACTCCTTCAATGAATTGGCTTTTGTGGGTTGGCTTTAGTACAGGAACTGGGGAACATAGTGGTCGCACTGGCGATACCACCAATCCCAATCGTGGTTTACATCATAGCCCCAGAAATCCACCTGTGCATGGATGCCCTTCTCCTGGCACACGCGGCTGAGCCAGCCGGTGGAGGCCTTCAATTCGTCCTCCCATGCGCCCTGGCCCACGCAGAACACCATCTTGCGCTCGTTGTACATGTTGATGTAGTAGTGGTCAGAGGGCATGTTCTGCAGGAACAGGTTGGGGGAATTGTTGTAAAGGGTTTCATCCATGTAGTCCGGGAAGAAGGAGCCGGGATCATACAGGCCGGAGAGGGCCAGCACGGAGCCGAACAGGTCCGGACGGCGGAAGAACAGGTTGCCTGCATGGGTTGCGCCCATGGAGCAGCCAAAGGTCATGATCGGCTGGTTGCTGCCGTGCAGGTACCAGATGTAGGGCACCAGCTCATCCACGATGTAGTGATACCATCTCTCATGCAGCTGCACGCGCCAAGCGCAGTCGCCGCCCTTGTTGGCATAGGTTTCGCCATCGATGGTATCGCAGGAATACACCGTGCACAGGCCCGCATCGATCCACTTGGCCCAGGTATCGATCATCTTGAAGGCTTCAAAATCCCAGAATCTGCCGGCCTGGCAGGGGATGAACAGCACGGGCTTGCCGCTGTTGCCGTAAACCTTGAATTCCATGTCGCGCTGCAGGCTGTTGCTGAAATGCTTGTAGTAACGAATTTCCATGAAGACCAACTCCAGTTCATCAGTATCTATTTTTTATAAGTATAACCCGATCAAAGGCCCAGGCAATCCATGAAGATGGGAATCTGCTGCTCCCAGCATGCCTCGCAGTGGGTGCCGCCGGGCACGATGCGGAAGGTGAGGTTCACCCGCTTGGTCAGCAGCATGTGGCATACGGAGATCAGCGCCTCGGCATTCGCCGCATGGTTGAACATTTCCTCGCTGCCGTAATCCATGTAAATGCAGGTATCATCTTTGATATCCGCGCGGGCGATCATGCGAACCACCTTTGAGGGGGAAACCCACAGGCTGGGGGAGAGGCAGGCCGCGCGCTGGAATACATCGTTGTAGTTGATGGCGGCGTAGAGGGACATCAGGCCGCCCATGGAGGAACCGGCGATGATGGTGTGCTCCCGGTCCGGCAGGGTGCGCAGGTTGGCGTCGATTTTGGGCTTTAATTCGTTCACCAGCCAGTCCATGTAGCTGCGCCCGCGGCCGCGAACCAGGCCCACGGTGGTGTTTTCAAAGGTCATCGGGGAATATTCAATCAATCTTCCGTTGCCCTCGTGGTTGCATTCGATGGCCACGATGATCAAATCCTTCCGGGTGAAGGACATGTAGCTGGTCATGCCCCAGCTCTTTCCATAGGTTGCGTCGCTGTCGAAGAATACGTTGTGCCCGTCAAACATGTATAATACGGGGTAATGGCGGGTGGGATTATCTTTGTAGGAGTCCGGCAAATAAATATAGCCCTTGCGTTTTTTGTTTCCGCTGAGCTGAGGGATGGTCAAGTCCCATTTGTAAACCATACGGGTGCTCATCCTTTACGCTTTTTTTGCATTTACTAGTATAGAGGAAGAATGTTAAATTGTCAATTTTTATTCGTATTGTTATGAATAAAAATACTGGCAAGGCGGATTCACGGCGGCTGGACCTGCGAAATGTACAGATGATTTTTGTATATTGCGCGGTTGCACGAGCTTTGGTATAATGTGTGTATTCGTTGTAACAGGAAGATAATACCATGAAGAAATTCCTGCTGTTCCTTGTCGCTCTGTTTCCTCCCTTGGCGATGCTGCGAAGATTGCGGATGCCTGTGGGATCGAAGTCCTGAACGTGCGCAGCAGTATGGCCGCATCAAGGAGAGCGAAATCATGCAGGGATTCTGGAAGTCGGGGAAGTGACTGTCGCAGGCGCGATTTTTAATATCGCCACCGGCGAAGGGGAATTCCCGGAGTGAGGTAAGGCTATGTTTTTTATGATCGGAATCAATGATGGGCGAAGGGAGTTTGATTTTTCTCAACTCACCATCTGCGATGCTTGCGGCGCTTATGGAAGGCTCACGGTGTTTATGACCTACACCGCCCTGTTCCTCTACCTGATTCCCTGCTTCAAATGGAACCGGAAATACTGGGTGAAGAGCAGCTGCTGCGATGTGGTGTATGCCCTCGATCCCGAAATCGGCGCGCGCATCGCACGGGGCGAGCAGGTGGAGATCCTGCCGGAGCATATGAGCCGGGTGTATGATGGAGAAGGGGAACTGCGCCGCTGCGCAAACTGCGGCTATGGCACCCGGGAGGACTTTGGTTTCTGCCCGAAGTGCGGAAGGAAGTTCTGAGGGAAAAGATATGCTGACATTTATTGGAATCGGCCCGGGAGATAAGGAGCTCCTCACCTTGAAGGCTGTGCGCATCATCCGGGAGGCAGATGCCATTGCATTCGCAGATACCGGCATGGGTTCGAGCGCCGTAAGTGCTATACTGGACGATCTTTTGCGGGATAAGCCGCTGTTTCCGCTGGAAATCCCCATGAAGGGGAAGCGGGAGGATTGGCTCGCCGCCCATGTGCGCGCGGCGGACAGGCTGCTGGAACTGCTGGAGAGCCATCCCAGCATTGCCTACCCGGTGCTGGGTGATCCCGGCATTTACGCATCCAGCAGCTATCTGAAGCGCCTCGTGGAGAAAAAGCACCCCTGCAGCGTGGTGCCCGGCATCACCACCATGTGCGCCGCTGCGGCGGCAGCGGGCATAGCGCTCTGCGAACAGGGTGAATCCCTCACCATACTGGATCGCTTCGAGCCCGAAACTTCCCTCCCGGAGGGCAACGCCGTGATCATGAAGGGCGGGCGGAAGCTCGCCGCGTTGAAGCGCGCCGCTGCCGGGCGGGAGGCCTGGGCCGTGCGCAATCTCGGCATGGAGAACGAATGGAGCGGTCCCCTCGCCGATATACCGGAGGAAGATTACTCCTATTTTACCACCATAATTGTGAAGAAGCAGGGATAAATCCCTGCTTCTTAATCTGCGAAGATGCTTACTTCCTCCAGCAGATCCAGCACATCCATTTCATCCAGCCCCGGGGCCAGCACGGCGATCTGTTTGTTGGCGATGTCGATCTCCGCAGCTTCGATGCCCCGCAGCAGGAGCCGGTCCATGATCTCCTCTGCACATTTTTCGCAGTGAATCTTGGCCGTGCAGGACTGGCAGGAGAGGTAGGTGAAGCTGAATTCATATTTCATGGCGGAACCTCCAGAATGGCATATAGAACATTATAGCATAAAGGGCGGCCCTGCGAAAGCAGGACCGCCCTTCGGATTTTTGCTTACTTGCCTGCGCGAACGGCTTCGAAGTCTTCCTCGATCTCCTTGGAGGGAGCCTTGGTGAGCAGGGATACCACCACGATGCAGATGCTGGAGAAGATGAAGGCGGGCAGCAGTTCATAGATGGCGAATACGCCGCCCAGCTTGCTGATCACCAGCTTCCACAGGAATACCATGCCTGCGCCGCTGAGCATGCCGGCGATGGCGCCCGCGCGGTTGGTGCGCTTCCAGAACAGGGAGAAGAGCATCAGCGGGCCGAAGGTGGCGCCGAAGCCTGCCCATGCGAAGGAAACGATCTGGAAGATTACGCTGTTTTCATCCAGCGCGATCACGATGCCGATCAGCGCCAGCACCAGCAGGGTGATGCGGGAGATGATCATAACCTGCTTGTCGCTAGCATCCTTCTTGCAGATGCCCTGGAAGATGTTCTTGGCAAATGCGGATGCGGCGATCAGCAGATAGGAGTCGGAAGAAGAAATGGTTGCGGCCAGGATGCCCGCCATTACGAAGCCGGCAAGGATGGCCGGCAGGGAGCTGGTGGCCAGGGTGATGAAGATATTTTCCGCAGAGGACTTGGTCAGGTGCGCGGTGGGGAAGAGCTGGCGGCCCACGATGCCGATGAATACGGCAACGCCCAGGGAGATCACTACCCAAACCATGGCGATGCGGCGGGAACGGGCGAGCTCATCTTCGCGGCGGATGGCCATGAAGCGCAGCAGAACCTGGGGCATGCCGAAGTAGCCCAGGCCCCATGCCAGCATGGAGCAGACGGTGAGGAAGCCGTAGGGGGCTGCATCGCCGAACACGGGCGCGCCATCGGCTACCACCTGCACGCCTGCCTCAAGGGTGGGGGTGGCCAGGCCGAAGAACTCCAGGAAGCCGGGGATGCTCTTGGCATTTTCGATTACGGAACCGATGCCGCCTGCCTGCATGGTGCTGAGAACCACGATCACCGTCAGCGCCACAATCATTACGATGGCCTGCATGAAGTCCGATGCGCTCTCCGCCAGGAAGCCGCCCAGCAGGGTGTAGAGCAGCACGAAGACTGCGCCCACGATCATCATCGATACATAGGGAGCGCCGAACAGCGTGGAGAACAGCTTGCCGCAGGTTACGAAGCAGCTGGCGGCGTAAACCGTGAAGAAGATCAGAATGAAGGCGGCCGCGATGAACATGATTACCTTCTTCTTCTCACGGAAGCGGTTGGAGAAGAACTCCGGCAGGGTGATGGAATTGTTGGCGCGCACGCTGTAACGGCGCAGGCGCTTGGAAACCACCAGCCAGTTCAGATATGTACCCACTGCCAGGCCGAAGGCGGTCCAGAAGGCGTCGGCAAGGCCGCACCAGTAGGCCACGCCCGGCAGGCCCATCAGCAGCCATCCGCTCATATCGGATGCTTCCGCGCTCATGGCCGTTACCCAGGGACCCAGCGAACGTCCGCCGAGGAAGTATTCCTCGGAATTTTTGTTGGCACGCTTTGCATAAAGCAGGCCAATTCCAATAACCACGGCCATATAAACCACCATGGCAATCAGAATCTGAATCGTATTTGCACTCATGTTGTAACCTCCTACCCCACTAGAGTCTGCAAAACTGTGCATGGAAAAACAGGCTGCCAGTTTTGAGAAAGTGTGTCTATTTTATCATGTTAAAATATTGAAGTCAATCGGTATTATGTTGAATATGTTTTACATTTATCCTTCATAATGAATTTTTTGCATTTTCGGGCTTCAAAATTCGGCTTCTGCGGGCCGTTTTGCCCGTTGAAGTGAAATTCTGCGGCGATGGTTTCGTCAGTTTTACGGATGCACCGTTGCAAAGCGGAGCCGTATGGGCTATAATGGTTCCGGGGAGGAGATATAAATGGGCAGTGCGCCTGCGGTCAACTGGGAGAAAAAGCTGAATATCCTTACCGGCGCGGCCTCCTTTGAGCGGGAGGACGCCCATCATTCCCGCTACGAGGCCACGAGCTACCCCGTGCTCGAGCGCCTCGCGCAAAGCGGCTTCATCCGCAGGGAGGATACCGTGGTGGACTATGGCTGCGGCAAGGGCCGCGTGGGCTTCTTCCTGAATTATGCGCTGGGCTGCGGCGCGGTGGGCGTGGAATATAATGAAGCGCTGTATGGTGACGCCCTCAAAAACCTCGCCTCCTATTCCGGCAGGGATGCGGGCAAGGTTTCCTTCGCATGCGTCCCGGCGGAAAACTATGCGCCCGGCAGCGCCAATTGCTTCTATTTCTTCAATCCCTTTTCGGTGAAGATCCTCCAGGCGGTGCTCAGGCGGATATTCGAATCCTATTATGACGCGCCCCGGGAGATGCGCATCTTCTTTTATTATGCCCTTGATTCCTATCTCGCCTGCCTGATGGCGGAGGATGGGCTGGAGTTTGCCGGGGAGATTGATTGCCGGGATCTCTTCCACAATGATGATGTCCGGGAGAAGATACTCGTGTTCCGAATTCCCGCGCCGGATCAAATGCCGGAATAGGCGAAAAGGAACCGCCCGGTGCGTGCCGGACGGTTCCTTTCATATTGAAGTGAATTACTTCCAGTTGGCAAAGATGGATGCAGATTGCTTCAGGAAATCATAGGATATCTGGATGTCGCTTTCGGTCTCCGTCTTATTTGCGGGGAAGATGGGCCAGGGATTGCAGCCGCCGGACTGGATTTCCACCTGTTCGGGGGTGAAATGGAAGCCGCAGTTCTGGCAGACGAGGTCGCGGCCCTCCTGCACATAGTAGCCCGCGCCGGAATTGAAGCAGCTCTGGCAGGTGTTGAAGGCCGTGCGGATCGTGCCGTCGGAAGCCTTAACCGCCAGCACCTCCATGGCAGTGCCGTCCACATCGATGGGGTAGAAGCGTACATCGCTGCCGATATCTGCCTTGTTGATCACAAGGGCCTCTCCCTCGGCAATCGCCTGCGCGCCGCCTTCATTCGCGGGTGCGCTCTCAGGAAGCTGGTTCAAAATAATGATGGCTGCGGCAGCGCAAACCAGCACGATGGTCAGGATGATCAGTATCAGGTTTGATTTTTTCATCTTAAAAGCTCCTTACATTACGATGATATTGCCCCGGATCATGCCCATCCAGCAAGTGTAGGCGTAGTCTCCGGGCGCTTCGGGGGTGAATTCGATGATGTTTTCCCCCTCGGAGAATGCGTAATCGATGCCGTCTTCCGGAATAAACAGGCGGTAGTTGCAGCCGTTGATGCTGCCCGATGGAGCGTCAATATTCCATTTCACCGGCATGCCTGCCTGCACCATGATGGTGGGATACTGCCCCGGCTGCAGGGTGCTGCGCACCTGCTGGACGCCATCGACAACCTGCACCCGGGAATCCTGGGCTTGCGGCGCATTTTCCAGCTGCTGCAGCGCCGCCCCGGCGGATACTGCCAGCACCAGCGCCGCCGCCACGCCGGCAATGCGATATGCCTTCCGGCGGAAGGGGATGCTTGCTGCGATGCCTGCGGCAAATAGGGCGATTACGAGGAACAGCAGCTTGTCGGGGAGGAGCATGCCGGACAGGCTGCCGCCCTGGGCCAGCATGGAAAGGCCGAGCACGGCCACCAGCACAGCGCCGGTATTCATCACGGCCCGGGCAAAGCGCTTGCCCAGCGCGCTGACCAGCGCGCCGAGGCCCAGCATCAGCGGCACGGTTCCCAGGCTGAACAGCAGCATGGAGAGCGCGCCCGTGAGGGGATTGCCGGATGCGAGGGCCAGTATCTGCATCGATTGCAGCGGGCCGCAGGGCATCAGGCCGTTCAGCAGGCCAATGATGAAGGGCCGCCGGGCGGCCGCCTTGCCGGCGCCGATCCTCCGGGCGATGAAGCCCGGCATGCGCGGGTTCAATTTGCGCAGCCAGGGGAAAATACCCAGCATGTTCACGCCCATAACCACCATCAGCGCGCCTGCCAGCAGCTTCAAAATGCCCTGCAGCAGCACGGGAACGCCCCCTGAGGAATTTCCGCCCACCAGCATTCCCACCAGTCCCAGCAGGAAGCCGACCACCGTGTAGGAAACAACCCTGCCCGCGTTGTAGAGCAGAGAGGGGAGGAATGCGTTTCCCTGCTGCCGCCCGCCCGGCAGGCTTTGGGACAGGTTGATGCCGCCGCACATGGCGATGCAGTGTACCGAGGTGAACAGGCCCACCACGAAGAGCATGCCGTAGCCCATGCCGCTCTCCGCCAGCTGGCTGGGAACCAGCAG
Organism: Clostridia bacterium; assembly: GCA_017481065.1. The sequence goes on from JAFUPT010000090.1 coordinate 28,283, forward strand.
GTTCAGCACGCCGAAATGCTCCAGCAGGATGTACAGCGCGATGATGATCACCGGCAGGCAGATGGTCTTGCTGATATCCATCTGCCCATCCGGCAGCAGGTCGTAGCCCAAATCCGCAATGGTTTTGCCGATGCGGTCCACGTTGGTTATGCCTGGATCGAAGCTGAGCTGGGCGGTGCCGCGCTCGTAACTTACGCTGATTTCGGAAACGCCGGGCAGCGCGGACAGCGCCTTGTATATCTTCTTCTGGCAGTTGATGCATGTCATACCGCCGATGTGAAAGCGTTTTTTGATGAGAGCCAAGGGATACCTCCTTCGGGAAAGCGCGGGTATGTATGCGCAGCAGGGAGGGAAACCCGCCGTGCTGCATGTGATTATACACCTTTAAATCTACTGTGTCAATAGACTATATAACCATTGGAGCGCGGCTGTGAATTGCAGGGAGCATGAAAAAAAGCCTGCCCAGCTCTGGAATTGCAGGGTCATTCGGGTGTTTTTCGAAAATAATTGCGCTGACCGATATTCTTTCTTTTTGCCAAAAAACGTGGAATTGCAGGGGTTCCAGCGATTTTTCGCGCCGTTTGTGATTCAACACATACGTTAAAATTTGGATAAATAGCAGGAATTTTTGCGGTAGTATCGAAAATTTATAAAATTCGCCCGCGCGGGATGGATGCGTGGGCACAAAGATTGGATGGGTTGCAATGAACATTGATATCAACACGAAAATGATCACGCTGATCGGCACGCCGCTGGGCCAGTCCTTCGCGGCGCGAATGCAGAACACCGGTTATGCGGCGGCGGGGCTGAACATGGCCTATTTTTACACCGAGGCCGATGACGCCCATTTGGAGGAGATCATCAACGGCGTGCGCTATATGCCCTCCTTCGCCGGCTGCGCGGTGACCAAGCCCAACAAGGTGAAGGTGCTCAAGTACCTGGATGAGCTGGATCCCCTCTGCGAAAAGATGGGGGCCTGCAACACCGTAGTGAAGCGGGCGGACGGCAAGCTGGTGGGCTACAATACCGATGGCGCGGGCTTCTATGTATCCCTCACGAAAGAGGCGCAGTTTGATATTGCCGGGAAGAGCTTCTTCTGCTTCGGGGCCGGCGGCGCGGGGCGGGCGATCTGCTCGGTACTGGCCAACAACGGCGCAAAGCAGATTTACATTACCGATCTATATGCCGATTGCGGCAAGGACCTGGTGCAGGATATCAACGAACACTTCGCTCCGATCGCCTGCTTCGTGGATTACGGCGATTATTCCAAGCTGGGCGAATGCGAGATGGTGATCAACGCCACGGGCATCGGAATGGGGGATAGCATCGGCCAGAGCCCCATGCCGGAGGAGGAAATCCGCCCCGGCCAGCTTTATTTCGACGCCTGCTATAACCCGGCAAAGACCCAGTTTTTGCTGAACGCTGAAAAGAAGGGCTGCCGCATCCTCAATGGACTGGGCATGTCGCTTTACCAGGGCGTGGTTCAGATTGAGCTCTGGACCGGCCAAAAGGCCCCCGAGGAAGCTATGCGCCAGGAGCTTTTGAAAATCCTGGCCGAAAAGGCTTGATCAAGGTTTTCCGCATGATTACTTAGGAGAAGAGGGATTCAATGAAACTGCTGAAATGGCTGGATGCGCACTTTGAAGAGGCCATGCTGGTTGTGCTTCTGGTGCTGATTTCCTGCGTGGAGCTGATACAGGTTATTTTCCGAAATGTGCCCTTCATTCCGGCGCTCACCTGGGCGGAGGAGTTCTGCCGCTTCTGCTGGATATGGAGCGTGTTTATCTCCCTGCCTTACACCATCCGCAAGGGCAGCATGCTGCGCGTGAGCGTGCTGCTGGATGTGTTTCCCCAGAAGGTGCGCAGCGTGATCAACATCGCGGTGGACCTGATCAACACGGCGGCCATGGCGCTGCTGGGCTATCATTCCATCGAGGTTGTGCAGCGCATCTTGAAGAGCGGCGAAACCAGCCCGGCCATGCGCTGGCCCATGTGGACTGTTTACAGCATCATGCTGCTGGGCTTCGCGCTGGGCATCGTGCGCAGCGTGCAGCAGGCGGTGATTCACATCAAGGGCTTCAATGAAAAGACCCTGAGCACCATCGAACAAACCATGGCGGACGCGGCGGAAGAATCCGATACCGCGAGGAAAGTGGAAGGAGGCAATGCATAATGGCGGCAATACTTGTATTCATCGTGTTCCTGGTGGGCATTGCCGTATCCGTGCCGATTGCGGTTTCCATGATCGCCGGCTCGGCCGCGCCCATCCTGCTGCTGGATAAGGGCGGTTCTATCGTGCAGATGCTCAACAACACCTTCTCCGGCGCGAATTCCACGCCCATCCTGGCGGTTCCGCTGTTCATCCTGGGCGGCGTGATCATGGCCGAGGGCGGCATCTCCAAGCGCCTGTTCAATTTCTTCGCCTATTTCGTGGGCAGGTTCGCCGGCGGCGTTCCCTGCGCGGTGATCCTCACCTGCCTGTTCTACGGCGCAATTTCCGGCTCCGGCCCTGCCACCACCGCGGCAGTCGGCGCCATGTGCGTGCCCTTCATGATCTCCCTGGGCTATGACCGCAAGTGGAGCGCCGGCCTCGTGGCGGTTGCGGGCGGCCTCGGCGTTATCATACCGCCAAGCATACCATTCGTATTGTACTCGCTGGCCACGGGCGTATCCACGGGCGATCTGTTCCTGGGCGGCGTGCTGCCGGGCATCCTGATCGGCCTGTTCATGATGGTTTACGCCGTGTGGTATTGCAAGCGCAAGGGCGAAAACCGCGCGCTGATCGATGAAAAGATGGCCGAGCTCAAGAAGAAGGGCTTCCTGAAGCTCTTTATTGAGAGCTTCCCGGCCCTGCTGTGCCCCATCATCGTACTGGGCGGCATCTATACCGGCATCGTAACTCCCACTGAGGCGGCCTGCATTTCCGTTTTCTATGCGCTGATCGTTTCCCTGTTCGTGTATAAGAGCATCAAGGTGAAGGATCTGCTGCCCATGCTGTGCAGCTCGGTAAAGACCTACGGCGGCCTGGCCTTCGTGCTGGCCTTTGCAACCGCCTTTGGCCGCGTACTGTCGCTCACCAAGGCCACCTCCGTGATCACCGCCTTCGTGGAGAACAACTTCACCTCGGGCTGGACGGTCATGACCGCGCTGGTCATCCTCTTCCTGCTGCTGGGCATGGTTATGGATACCGGCCCCGCCATCATCATCCTGGCCCCGGTGCTGCTGCCCGCAGTGCAGGCCCTCGGCATCGACAAGGTGCATTTCGGCGTTGTGCTGGTGTGCTGCCTGTCCATCGGCCTGGCAACCCCGCCCTTCGGCCTGGATCTGTTCGTTGCTGGCAATTTGTCGGAAGAGCCGCCAATGGCTGTGGCGAAGAAGGCCATGCCCTTCATGATCGCCTTCATCCTGGCCCTGCTGCTGATCACTTATGTGCCGTGGTTCTCCACCGCGCTGCTGTGATTTTATAAGAAATGATTGTTCTGCCGGCTGGCATAACAGTATAAAAAAGGAGACGAAAGACATGAAGAAGATTCTCGCACTGGTACTTGCAATGATGATGCTGGTCTGCGGCGCGGCAATGGCCGAGGCAGATCCCTATGCAGCATTGGATTCCGTTGAACTGATCGGCGCAGACTCCACCGGCAAGGGCGCAGCCGGCCAGATTTTCGGCGAATATGTGGCTGCCCGCGTTGCTGAAATCACCGGCGGCAAGCTCACCATCGATTATCATCCCAATGGCGACCTGGGCGGCGATGCCGACCTGATCCGCCAGATGCAGGCAAATGATATCCAGGTTGTGGTCTGCCAGACCGCTCCCGTGGTATCCTTCATCCCGGAAATGGCCGTGTTCGACCTGCCGATGGCCTTCTCCAAGTATGATGGTGATAAGATCGACTCCGTTCTCAACGGCGATAACGATTTCAACGCAGCCCTGTCCGCAGCCTATGAGGCAGCCGACCTGCACCTGCTGGGTTTCCTGCAGAACGCCACCTACCGCCTGACCACCGCCCATACCGATCTTTCCACCCTGGCGGGCTTCGATAAGCTGCAGATCCGCACCATGGAAAACAGCAACCACATGACCTTCTGGACCGCCATCGGCGCGCAGCCCACCCCCCTGGCATGGGCCGAGGTTTACATCGCCCTCCAGAACGGCACCATCGACGCCCAGGAAAATGCCGCCGACACCTGCGTGGGCGCCAGCTTCCAGGAGGTTCAGGAATACCTGGCCTGCACCAACCATATCCTCTACTGCAACCAGATCTGCATCAGCAAGGAAGCCTATGAAGAGCTGGATCCCGCCTACCAGGCAGCCCTGGACCAGGCAGTTGCAGACGCCATCGCCTATATGCGTCCCCAGCTGGAGCAGATCGATAAGGACAACAAGCAGATCCTGGTCGATGGCGGCATGACCCTGATCGAGTATGAGGATTCCTTCTACGATGAAATTCTGGCCATGGAATCCGTACAGGCCCTGTACGATGATATCGACCAGAACCAGGTAAACGGCCTTGGCACCAAGCTGATCGAGGCCCTGGAATCCTAAGTCAATCGCGTAAAGGCCCCTGTCCTTGCGGACAGGGGCCTTTTGTAGCCATTTGTTTGCTATGACACATACTTGTAATTCTTACAAAACTTAGAATTTACAATGGGGGGGGGTATACTGAAAATAGAATAGCCAAAAGAAAGGATGCATTTTATGAAATACAGAATCCTGAGCCTGGTATTGGCGGTCCTGCTGCTGATTTCATCTGCGAGCTATGCCGAATCCATCTTTTCTCTCCTGCCGGTATCTGAATTGGAGCAGGTACCCAGCTACGGCGTGATCATGGGCGTGGAGCCTTCCTCCGAGATGACCCTTGAAGACGGCAGCACGAAGCAGATGTATAATTCCGTGACCGGCGAGAATTACCTCTCCTTCGGCGTGGCCCTCGGCGCAAAGGGCTATGCTGTGGAAAACCAGGCCGTGGCGGATGGCGTGGTCACCAGCGATGTGCGCAAGGAGGACGTCGTTATTGAAGTGAGCTACGACCAGGCCCGTGAGGAGATGACGGTGATCTATCCCGCCGGGCTGATCATTCAGCAGCCGGAGGTTCCCGATCCCTTTGAGGGCTATGTACAGCTGAAAAAGGGCGAGGAAGTTTCGCTGGGAAAGCTCGGAAGCCTTACGCTGGATGGGTTTGCATCGCATTCGAAGAATGACTTGAGAGTTACCAGTGTAGAGATGTGGGATCTGTATGAGCGTAAAATGACAGATTTGAAAGAATACTGTGAATTCTGCTTCTTCGGCACATATGATAATATCACCCAGGGCGAAGTGGAATTGAGGGATATCATAGTTTCTGCCACCCTGCATTACATCAACGAAGATAACCATTACAGCTATGATCTCTACCGCTTTGGCGAATGGCGGCATAATTCTTATGATGTGGGATACATCTATCTGCGGAACAACGATCGGAATGGATACAAGTACGCAAGCGTTGATTCCCTGGAAACCATAGAGTTTGCAGGCGGCTTTGATTCCGGTGAAGTACCCGAGCGTGTTCGTGACGCGAATGACGGCATTGTGGCAATTACCTTCAAATTTGCAAACAACGATAGCAGATATGTATATTACCTGCGGGATGGAGAGCAGGGATAAAATAGAACCCGATTCGAAAGAATCGGGTTCCTTTCATTGACCAATTACAGGCCGGCCAGCTCCAGCAGGGCGGGTACCTTGGATTCCCAGCCCAGCGCCATGATGTGCACGCCCTGGCAATAGGGCTTGCATTCCTTGATGATGCGGGCGGCGATTTCGATACCGGTGATGCCTGCCTTGGTCTTTTCCTTGTCAGCGCGCAGCTCCTCGATCATATCATCGGGAACATGGATGCCGGCAACATTCGCGTTCATGTATTTCACCATGCCCACGGACTTGGGGATTACGATGCCCAGCTGCACGGGCTTGCCGAACTGCTTGGCCTTCTCCATGAACTTGATGAACTTCTCGGGCTCGTATACAGCCTGGGTCTGGAAATAATCCGCGCCGGCCATCACCTTGCGCTCCATCTTGGCGAGCTGCGCATCGATGGAATCGCTGCAGGGGGATACAACCGCGCCCTTGGCGAACTTCGGTGCTTCGCCAACCAGCTCGTTGCCGCCGAGGTCAACGCCCTTTTCCAGCTGGCACACGGTGTGCAGCAGGGAAACGGAATCGAGATCGAACACGGGCTTGGCCTGGGGATGGTCGCCCAGCTTGGTGTGGTCGCCGGTGAGGCACAGAACGTTTTCAATGCCCAGCATGGCGGCGCTCAGCAGGTCAGACTGCAGAGCAATGCGGTTGCGGTCGCGGCAGGCCAGCTGGAAGATGGGGGTCATGCCGTTGTCCAGCAGAGCCTTGCAGGTGGCCATGGAGCCCAGACGCATAACGGAGGACTGGTTGTCCGTGACGTTGATGGCAGTCATGCCGCCCAGATATTCCTTGGCTTCCTCGATCAGGCCTTCCACATGAATGCCCTTGGGGGGGCCGATTTCGGCAGAAAC
>JAFUPT010000091.1 GCA_017481065.1 Clostridia bacterium
TCCGGCTGATCCGGATCATCAAGTTCTGCCAAGCCGTCTGCGACTGATGTGATATACTCATAAGCTTGGTCGCTGAGCGCATGGCACCTGTTTGCAGTAAGATATTCTATCAGGACAATCTTCGGGATCATATATCTGCCCTTGATATTAAAGTATTTGATCTTATTGCGGGCGCACCACTTCATAACGGTATTGTGCGCATAACCGGTAGCCTTCTCGATTTCATGACTGTTCATGACATCAGGGAAGTCCTGCAAAATGAGTTCAAGCGAGCCTTTTGCTTTCTTTTGCATTGCCGGTGTGAATATCTTGGGAAACTCTTTGCCCTTTGGTTTATACTGACCACCATACCAGCCACGTGGAGCAGTGCATACTTCGGCATTTTCATCGCGTGCTTGAAGGAACAGCACGACGTCTACGGTTCTGATCTTGAACTTGCGTGTTTTCATACCGGTACAGGTACAGGGGATCAGACCGTTCACAAGGTAGTGCAAAGCCGTCTTCTTGGAAACATGGCATATCTTATAGAGTTGCTCTTTGGTAATTATCTCAGGGTATTCGTCCAGAATCCATTGGTATTTCGGATCGATTCCTTTCATGCAGATCACCATCCTGATTAGTCTGTCAACGGCAGGTGATTCTCTGCAAAAACGACCTTTTTTTCTCTCCGAGTTCTCTCCAAAATTCTCTTCCAACGGCTCAGTTCTCTCCTAATTCTCTCCAAATTGCCAAAAAATCCGCGTTTTAGGCGTTTATTCGAACCGCCTGATTTTACGGTGTTTTTGAGGGAAAATGGCTCCAGAAGCCCTGAAAACAGGGCATTTTGAGGCTCCAACAGGTTCTGAGTTTTTCCATAGAATTCCGAGTGATTCCGAATTGTCAAAATAACTCGAAATCAGTTTGCCCGAAAGGGCACGTGGGTTCGAATCCCACCGTCTCCGCCACATGAATCAGCCCACCCCAGCGGGGTGGGCTGAATTTATTTGGAGATGGCGGGATAATCGAATTCCCCGCATGAGCCTGAGAATGTGCAGATGGGCGACCCCGCCAAGCCACCGTCTTCGCCAAAGCAGGGCCGTCCATCCGAAGGGGTGGGCAGTTTTTTTGACATTGCATTAATGGACGGCACGGTTTCGCTCTTCATGGCGGACAAGCGGCAGGCTGAGGACAACCTCCGTACCGATGCCCTCCCGGGAGGAGATATTCAGGCTGGCGGCCTGGCCGTAGATATAGGCGATTCGCTCCCGCACGTTGCGCAGGCCGATCTTCTTGCCGCGTTCGGAGGAGAGGCTATCGTTCTGTACCTGGGCCAGGCGCTCGCTGCTCATACCCATGCCGTTATCGGACACCCGGGCGATGATCATATCCGCCTCCCGATGGATATCTATGCTGATGCAGCCGCCGAGTGGTTCGCCATTTTCATCCTTGTTTTCAAGTATGCCATGGGAGAGGGCATTTTCTACAAGGGGCTGAAGCAGGTTTTTCAGGATTAATTCCCCGCGCACATCATGCGCTACCTGGATTTTTTCTTTGAAGATACCCTGGTAGCGGTAGCGCTGGATGGTGAGATATTGCTCGACAACATTGATTTCCTGGGCGACATGATCATATATATCATCGATTTCGATGCGCAGGCGATCCTGTAGGATACCAATCATCGCCTTATTTACGACGATGACATTTTCATTTTCGCCCTTTTGAGCGAGGTAGGTGATGGTGTTCATGGTGTTATAGATGAAATGGGGGTCCACCTGGGCGATCAGCAGGCTGTAACGCATCTTTTGTTCCAGCTTTTCTTTTTCCAGCATGGCCGCCATGACATGCTCCAGTTTGGCTGCCATGATATTGAAGGATTCGCTCACCTGACCGATTTCATCCTGGGACAGGATGGGTACACGGGCATTGAAATTGCCGTTTGCGATGGCATCCATCTGGCGGGACACATCTTTGAGGGGGCGCACATATTTATGGGTGATAGCGGTGACGCTGATAATAGAGACAAGGCCAAAGAGGCTGAAGCTGATCATGATGATGTGGCCCTGGGGCTGGTTCCGAGCGATTACTTCGCCCCGGGACATGTAGGTGAGGATATGCCAGTTACCGGAGTAAACATCGCGTACGGTATAGATGCCATCGCTGGTGACGTAGTAGCCCTCCTGATAGGAATCGCCATAGATATAATTCTGGGTGATTTCTTCTACATTGATGTGGGGAACCGCGCGATCCGGTTCAATCTGCCTTCCGTTGGCGCTGAGCAGCAGGTACTCCGTGCAGGCATCCTTCAAATCATCGGTGATATAGGCGATGCCATCATAGGAAGCGATGATAACCAGGGTTCCATGGATGCCGTTCATGCTGTAAGGGCGCACATAGCCGAAGCCTTTGGAAAAATCATTGCCGAAGAGGGAGAGACTATTTACAGAGGAGACATCGAAGGGTTCTGTGAACATGCAGGCTTCGCTGCCTTCCTGGTATTGTTTCAGGATGGTAGTTTTCGTATAATGGATCAATTCATCATCCAAGCCCACGGTATTGGTAGCAAAGCCGTTTTTTCCATCGATCTCAAGATACATGCCCAGGACCTGGTAGGTGGAAATGCCATCTTTCTGGATCAGGTGGGACATTTCCAGACGCAGTCGGGCCTGGTTTTTTGTGCTGGGATTTTGAAGTTCCTCGGCAAGCATGGCGTTGAGCTCACTATCAGCTGTAACCATACCGGAGAAACGGGCCAGCTCGGAAAAGCGTGCTTCCATACGCATGGCGATCTGTTGATTGAACCGCATGCCTTCTCGCGCCTGGGTTCCGCTGGCGATCAGGTAGACAGCAGAAGGAGTGAGAAGCAGGACAAAGAGGAAGACAACCAGATAAATGGCGATCAGTGCAAAACCGATCTTTTGCTGGAGTGTATATTTTTTCATAGGAATAAACTCACTTCCGCTGCGTATTTTTGCTCTTCCGGCGGTACTCATTGGGCGTCATGCCTGTAAATTGCTTGAAGATTTTGCTGAAGTACTGGCTGGAGGCGAAGCCCGTTTTTTCGGAGACTTCATAGATCATATAGTCCCCGTTCCGCAGCATTTCCCGGGCATGCTGGATTCGGATACTGTTCAGGAATTCTGAAATGCCCATGCCCATTTCTTCCTTAAATTTTGCTGACAACCAGGATGGGCTCAGGTTTACGCGCTTGGCCACCATGCCGATTCCAAGTTCCTCCATGCTGTAGTTTTCCTGGAGGAAGGCGATGGCCATCTGGATGGATTTGGAATGTGCGGTTTTCAGATCCCCCTGGTAAAGATGAAAGGCTTCGTCCAGCTTATGGGATACATAGCGCGCGATATCATCCGGCTTGGAAAAATCATAGTTTGCGGAGGCTTCTGCGGCATTGAAATACTGGCTGCCGGCACCCTGGGCATATTCTTCCTCGATAAAGGCAAAGGTTTCGAAGGACATGCGAAGCAGCTTGAGATAGCAGTTGCAGTCTTCATGGGTGATGGCGGCATGGAGATTTTGGATATATTCCTCCAGGAAGGAGCGGTCGCCCTTTTCTATGGCACGAAACAGCCGGTCGCGGCTGAAACGGGATTTATCTGCGGCGGTATTGGGGGAGGCGGCTGCCCGGCAGAATTCATAGATGTGCGGGTTCCCATGAAGAAAACCCCGGTTCAGCAGCGTACGGCCTTGGAAATAGAGCCTGCCGAATTCCCGCATGGTGAAGCGCTCACGGGTATAAAAGAGGTCATAGCGCATGCTTCCCGGGCCGTTGAGGCGCTGGAAGATGCGCTGTATGCTTTGATATAGGTTTTTCTGCTGGCCATGCTCGGAGGCGAAATCGGAGGACGCATCAAGGGCAGTGAGCATTCGGACGTCGTCCAGCTTGAAGGACGCCGCAGCGACCATGCCCTCCTGTTCCGCAGCAGCGGCGATGTGCATTCCCACGCCTTCATCATCAATGTAGCAGTTTTCATCCAGCCCGGGCAGGAGATGGGCAATGAAGGGCGGACAATGCTTGATGGAGGTGATGAGGTAATGGTAACGCTTGTGGAGCCGGGCATATTCAGCGGCATTCAGGATATCCTTATATGCTTTTTCATCCACGCCATCTTCGAAGATTTCCCGAAATACAGCATTTCCCGTATAGCGGATTTTCTGGCGTTCCCTTTCAATTTTTTCCTTTATTTTCATCAGCTTATCCAGGAAGATTTCGCTGCTGATATCGCTCTTGAGCAGGTAATCATCAATTCCGAGGCGGATGGCGCTCTGCACATATTCAAAGTTTTTATAGCCGGAGAGGAAGAGGATATGCACGCCCTGATCAATATTTCGCACAAAGGAAGCGAAATCGATGCCATCCATGCCCACCATGCAGATATCGCTGATGATCAGCTCCGGGCGTTCGCGGCGGAAAACCTTCAGCGCCTGCTTGGCATCCGTCAGACAGCCAATGATTGTAAACCCATGGCGCGGCCAATCTACAATGGTTTCCAGATATTCCAGGGCCAGTTTTTCATCATCGAGCAGCAATACCTTGATCATGTTTCAAACTCCTTATCCCTGGGTTCAAAAGTGTTCTTCGGGTATTCCATACTTAATTGTATGCATAGTCCGCAGAAAAGCAAGCCTTGCATGCAGGCTGCCTTCTGCGGACTTGGACCGGGAAATTTCCAGTATAGGGTTTTCCCTGGAACTGGGAATTATGCGGTTTCCCGGAGCAGATTCTGTTTTTCCCTACGGTTCTTGAAGAAATCCAGAACGCGCTGGTTGTTGTAGGTGTAGATCATAATCAGCAGCAGGAAGAAGCCGGAAGCCGTATCCTGCAAGGAGGAGGACAGACCCATGCTCATCAGACCGCTGGTGAGCATATTGAGGATGAAATTGCCGATGAAGATGCCGATTACGATATTGCAGTACTGTTCGAGGGCGATGCCTACATAGATGCCCAGCAGGCAATTGAAGATGATATTTGTGCTGGACATATACATCGGGGTATCGATGGAGCCTTGGATGGAGATGCGCAGCAGGGAAGCTACTCCCAGGAAGAAGGCCGCTACAACATAGCATTTGAAGGCGCTGCGCTTTACATTTACGCCGCCGTTCTTGGCGATTTGCTGGGAGCTTGCGCAGGCACGAACATTGTAGCCAAATTTTGTGTGGTTGAAAATAATGTAGAATGCCGCTGCCATGATGGCGAAGATGATGTAGCAGTAGGGTTCGCGGCCGAAGAAGGTGGTATCGCCGCTGATGGCGGTGACCCAGGAAATGCTGACTAGGTTGGAGAGCGTTTCATAGATCATACACACGCCCAGGGCTGTGACGATGGCTGGCACGCGCATGAGCATATAGGCGATGCCGGAGATTACTTCCAGCAGGATGCCGGAACCTACGACGATCAGCGCAAATACGACCACATTCACATCATATACATAGACCACCTTTGCGCCGATCATGCTGGAGAGCATGACTACTGCACCGGCGCTCAGGTCCATTCTGTCGCAGAGGATGTTGCAGCACATGGCATATGAGATCAGGGAGGGCACAAGCGTCTGTTTCAGGTTCATCAGGATTGTAGACGCCTTGCCGAATTTGCCGCCGGATAGAGCGAAGAACAGGAGATAGACCAGCACTGGCAGCAAGATTACAACGAGCGCATTCTTCGCTTTAGTTTGTAACGTTTTCAAATTGGTTCCCCTTTCCAATTCCCCGCCCGGCAGCCTTTCAGCTGCCAGGCGGGACATTTCAAGCTAAAATTACTGAATGCCGTGACGGGCCATGGTATCCTCGGTGCTGTAATTGGCGCCCATTTCAATCAGGGTGTCAGCGGTGGCATCGGGATTGTAGGAAACGATCACGTTCTTGAGCTCTTCGGCGGTCCAGGCATAGACGCCGTCAGCATGCAGGTAGTTTGCATAGTTTTCGAATTCCTCAGCGGTCTTGCAGGTGATGAAGTTGACCGGCACGGAAACCTTCTCCAGCGGGTTGCCCTGCAGGGCGTTGTACATCATGGTGAAGGTGAAAGCCACGTCAACATACTGGCCGCCGATGGCGCATACGGTATCGCCGCTGGCAAGGGCTTCGCCGCAGGTTTCGGACAGGTCAACGAAGGCGATCTTTACCTGGCCCTCGCGGCCGGCTGCCTTGATGGGCTCGGAGCAATATTCGATGCCCAGCAGGGTGATGGCGATGCCATCGATGGTTTCATCGGCTGCCAGATAGTCTTCAACAGCCTTGGTGAACTGCAGGCCCCTGTATTCGCCGGCCTTGTTGATTTCGGGATGCTTTTCGAAGGCGTCCATCATGCCGAGCCATCTCTGGTCATGGCAGGTGATGCCGGGCTCATAGCCGATGGGGGCGATGTTGGTGCAGCCGGCCTCAATCAGGCTCTCGATGATATCGGAACCAGCCTTGAAATCGGATTCATAGGAGCAACCTACGAAATAATCGTTGGCAAATACCTGTTCCTGAATTTCATCCGCGATGGGGGCCCAGGAGACGCCCATGTATACGCCATTGTCTTCACAGATCTTCAGACCCTGCAGAACGGCAGTGCCGGAGAAGTTGGTGGTGATGATGCCGTCAACGCCCTGGGCACACAGGTTTTCAATACCTGCCAGATAGGTTTCATCGGCGAAGTTTTCGATGATGTAGTAGCTGAACTTCACGCCGAAGTTCTTGCCCAGGTAATCGGTGTAGGCCTTGAGCTTGGAGCAGAGGTAGTCGGTGGTGGTGTGGATGATCACGCCGATGGTATATTCGCCGTTTTCATCGCCGCATACTTCGCCGGACTGGCCGCCCCATACAGCCTGGGTGGTGGCGTCCACTTCCTCTGCCAGCGCTGCGCCGCAGAAGGAAAGGGCCAGAACAACGGTGAGAATTAGGGCCAGGATTTTCTTCATGTTGGTTTCCTCCTTTGTTTTTCGACCTTATTTCCAGGTGCCGTCCTTGTTCTTGACGTAAGTCAGGAACACGATGATGAGCAAAACAAGTCCTTGAATGCCTTCAATGACGCGTTCGTTTACTCCCAGGATGATCAACCCATTGCGCAGGATGATTACCGAGAGACTGCCGATCAGCGCGCCGCTCATCTTGGCGCGAGATCCGCCGGAAAGGGGAACCCCTCCGAGTACCAATGCGGTGATGACGTTCATTTCCAGTCCCTGGCCGGTGGAAGTGCTTACGCTGCCGGCCCGGCACATCAGGATGAAGCCGCCGATACCAACGGTGATGCCGCTGATGAGGTAGGCAATCATCCGGGTCTTTTCCACATTGACACCCGCTTGCTGCGCTGCCAGCGCGTTGCCGCCGATCGCCTTGTTCGCCTTGCCGATCCAGCTCTTTTCGAACAGGAGATAGCAGATGATAAACGCTGCCGCCAGTGCAATGATTTTTATGATCCAGGTATCATAATTGTAGATATACACCGGTACGGAATACTTCTCCTTGGCGCATACCGTGTTTAAGATACCTCGACACATATACATGATGCAGAGCGATGTAATAAACGGCGATACCTTCAAATAGACGGATACCAAGCCATTGATTACAAACCATACCACTGCAGATAGGATATTTGCCATGATGATCACCGGCAGCGGCGCGCCGGCGCGGCCAGCCAGGATTGCGATCAACACGCTGAAGCCGATGACGCTGCCATAGGAGAGATCCATACCGCCGTGGGAATAGACAAATACCGCTCCGAAGGCCATGATGGCCACATATACGGATTGATTTAGTATGCTTTTGATATTGCCCATGCGCAGCAGCCTGCCATCGCCGGCCGTTTGGAATACCACAATCATGATGATCAGGCCAAGGAAGGGGATCACTCTGCGCAGAATATCTGTATACTTAATTGAACGCTTTTCAGCCGTAGATTCCACGATACCTTCGCCTCCTTTATACCATTTCCTTGATCAGTTCAGATTCTGTAAGGGCGGCGCTGCGCTGGAACTCTTTGCGGATTGCGCCATTTTTCATGATCAGGATGCGGTCGCTCATGCCGATCAACTCGGGAAGCTCCTCCGAAATCATGATGATGGATTTCCCCTCCTTCTTCAGCTTGTACATCAGCTGGTACATGAAGGCCTTTACGCCGATATCGATGCCGCGAGTGGGACAATCGAGGATGAAGATATTTGATTCATTGCCCAGCCACTTACCGAAAACCACCTTTTGTTTGTTGCCGCCGCTCAGGTCGCGTACATCCTGACCGATTTCGCGGCACTTGATGCTCATATTCTTTACCTGAGTATTGGTGAACTTTTTCTCAGAAGTTTTGAATACCAGACCGCCCTTTTTGATCATGGAGAGGGAGGGCAGAACCACGTTATCCATGATACTGGCGGACAGGATCAGCGCCTCCTGATCGCGATTTTTGGATACATAGCCCACTTTGCGGCTGATGGATACCCTGGAGCTGGTGACTGGCGTTTTATCTGCCAGGCGCACGCTGCCCACCAGGGGCTTTTCGATGCCGAAGAGAATCTTTCCCAGGTCATGCATACCGCAATCGGTGAGTCCGCCAATGCCGAGGATTTCGCCCTTATGCAGCTCGAGGGATACATTTTGCAGGGCGTTTGTCTTGTAAATGCCCTCGGCACACAGCACCACTTCGCTGCCGCAGCTGCCATCGTAATCATCGCGGTAATAGCTGCCGGTGAGCTTCCTGCCCACCATGAGCTCCTTGATTTTTTCCTCTTCAAATTCGGATTGATCCAGCTGGGCAATGAAATCGCCATCGCGCAGCACGATCAGCTTGCTGCACACGCGCATGATTTCCTGCAGGTCATGGGAGATGAATACGACAGTTTTGTTCTCATCCCGGAAGCGGTTTACCAGGTTGTAGATTACATCGCGGCCCCTCTGGGAGAGGGCGGTGGTGGTTTCATCCACGATAAAGATATCCGGCTGGGTGTATACGGCGCGTACAACCTCGATCAGCTTGCGATCTTCTAGGCTGTAACGGGAGATAGGCGCTTCGGGGGCGATATCAGAAATACCGATTTCTTCCATAGCGGCCTTTGCTGCCCGGTACATCGCTTTGCGGTTTACGATGCCGCAGGTGGTGAACTGGTCTTCGCGGCCGAGGAAGATGTTATCTGCCACGCGTATGCCCGGCAACGTACCCATCTCCTGGGTGACCATGCTGACACCGTGCTTCTGGGCATCCAGGGGATCCGAGGGGCGGTAAGCATGTCCCTTCAATTCCAGGGCGCCGGAAGTCGGCGGATAGACGCCGGATATGATGGATGAAAAGGTGGATTTTCCCGAGCCGTTTTCACCGATCAGACCGATGATTTCACCCCGGTGCAGCTCCACGCTGATGCCGTTCAGGGCATGGGTTTGGCCGAAGTGCTTCACGATCTGGTTTGATCTTAAAATTACTTCTCCGCTCATGTTATCACCTTCTCAGTTGGCACTTGATCAGCCGCAGATGATGACATTCCAGGACATTTTGGGAAGGATGAGCTTCGTGCCCTCGCAGGCGGATATATCCACTTCCTTCATAACCACGTTATCCGGATTGTCGATGGTATTACGGGCTTCCAGATCATCTCCGGAGAGGATCAGATGCTTTTTGATCTTCTTATTGCCGTAGCCCTGGAGGCGGATATCGAATTCAGTATCGCTCTCCTGGTTACAGTTCAGGGCAAAAATGCGGACTTCATCGGTTTCCTCGTTGTAGACCACAGCAGATTCGACCAGCGGCAACGTACCGAATTCACAGTCGTAGGTATCGCCTTCCACCACCGCCTGCATGGTGGTGCCATGGCCGTATTTGCACAGCATGCTGAAGGGCTGGAAGGTGGTCTGGGTGAACACGCCGCCTCCGCGAACAGTGGTAATGGGGGCAATGACATTGATCAGCTGGGCGAGACAGGCGATTTCAACGGTATCCACATTCTTCAGCAGGGTGATGCCCAGGCCGCCGAGCACCAGCGCATCCAGCAGAGAGTATTTTTCCTGAAGGATGCTGGGAGCGATTTCCCATTTCTCAGCGGAGGTCATTTCAAAGGTAGTGAGGCCGGCGAGATCATCCAGGGAATCCAGCTTGATATCCTGAAAGTTCCATACATTCCATTCGTCAAGGCAGATTTTCAAATCCTTATCGAAGTGGTTTTTGGCCTTTACATATTCCACAACCCTGGCGCTGTTTTTGATGTGGTTATCCAGCTGCTTGTAGGCCGCCAGGAAATTGGTGGTACCCTGGCCGGCGTTCATGGTGTAATTGTGGGTGGAGATGTAATCTACTTGGTCGTAAAGCTCGGTGAGCATGTAGCGATCCCATTCCAGGTAGGTGGGGAGCATTTCATAGCTGCTGCCACAGGCAACCAGCTTGATGCTGGGATCTACCCAGCGCATGATCTTTGCTGCCTCGAGGGCCTTCTTGGTATAATCCTCAGCGGAGAGGTGGCCTGCCTGCCAGCTGCCCTCCATTTCATTGCCGAGACACCAGTATTTGATGCCGTAGGGCTCGGGATGGCCGTTCTTGGCGCGCAGATCGCTCCAATAGGTGCCGCCGGGATGGTTGCAGTATTCCACCAGATCTCCGGCATCCTTGATGCTGCCGGTGCCCAGGTTTACGGCGATCATGGGTTCAATGCCCACCTTTTCTGCCCACTGGCAGAATTCATCGATGCCAAATTCATTGGTTTCGATGGAGGCCCATGCATAGTCCATGCGCTTCGGGCGAAGTTCCTTTGGACCGATACCATCATGCCAATCATAGCAGGATACAAAGTTGCCGCCCGGATAGCGGATCACCGGAACGCCAAGGCCCTTTACCAGCTCTGCTACATCACCCCGATAACCCTTTTCATCGGCGGTGGGATGACCGGGCTCATAGATTCCGGAATAGATGCACCGGCCCAGATGCTCGGTAAAGGAAGAGTACAGCTTGTCATCAATCTTACCAATTGTATAATGTTTGTCGGTAAAACAGCTCACACGCTTCATACAGATTCTCCTTTTCTGTTAATATTCATCAATTTCCGACCTGGAAATCTCTAATTCAACTAATTGAATTATAAAATATTAACTTATTGAATTCTTCCAATTTCTTATGTTGTTTGTGCACTTTTTTATTCTGTTGTTGGAAAGATGGGGAAAGGCGGATGTAACATATGGATTAACACCGTTTGGGAAAGAGAAAGCCGACAAAAGAAAAGTGCCGTCCAATGCGGCCTGGACGGCAGGATGATGATTTTTTAATTCGGCTTTTACCCGGGCAGCGTCACGGTGATTTTCAGGGATTTGCCGTCCGGGGAGGCGGCGGCAATCCTGCCCTTATGGGCGGCGGCGATGGCCTTTGCGATGGAGAGGCCGATGCCGTAGCCCTTCACATCGGAGCTGCGGGATGGATCGCCGCGGTAGAAGCGGTCGAACATGTTTTTGATGGTTTCCGGGGAGATGAAATCCACGCTGTTTTCCACGCTAATGCGGGCGCCCTTGCCCTGCTTTTCCAGGGAGAGGCAGATTTCGCCGCCGTGATTGGAATATTTCAGCGCATTGTCCAGCAGGATGGAGATGAGCTGGCAGAGGCTTTTCTGGCTGCCGCAGATGGAAACCATGGGCTGTACATGGATAAAAAAGCGCTTCTCCTGAGTGCGCGCGAGGGCCTGGAAGGAGGCCGCGGTTTCGATCACCAGGTCGGAGAGGGGAAGCGGAATCATCTCCGGCTTCTGCTGCTCCTCCATGCGGGAGAGGCAGATCAGATCGCTGGTGAGTGCGGAGAGCCGGGCGGTCTGGCTGCGGATATCGGCCAGCCATTCGTTTTCGCCCTGCTCCATGCCGAGGATTTCCGCGTCGGCATTGATGATGGTGAGGGGCGTTTTGATTTCATGCCCGGCGTCGGTGATGAAGCGGCGCTGCTTTTCGTAGCTCTCGGATACGGGGCGCACGATCCTGCCCGAGAGGAAGAGCATCAGCAGGAATACCGCGATATAGCCCAGCGCGGAGGCGGTGACGCTGAGGCGGCGGACCTCCCGGAAGCTGGAGAGCACGCGGGCGCAATCGAGGAAGAGCACGCGGGTATTTTCGCCTTCGGGATAGCGCAGGTAGCGGTAATTGCCAGTGAAGCCACTGTCCCGCTTCTTTTCGATGGCACGGGCAACGTAAATACCGAGGGTATCTTCATCCACGGCGGAGATGCGGCTTACATCCGATTCGATGATTTCGCCTTCGGATATGAGGGCGGAGAAATAGCGGGTGGTGTGGGGAAGTTCGGGGCTGTTGAATTCCTGGGAAGCGGCGGGCATGCGGAAGGGCATGCGGTCCCGGGGAAATTCGCCGCCGTTTTCCCGAAGAAGGGCGAGCATGTCTTCTGAGGAGCGCACCACATTTGTGTAGTGGGCGATGTTCAGGCTGCCGATCACCACCATCAGCACGATGAGCAGCGCCAGCATGCAGGCCAGCACCAGCTTGAAGCGCAGGCGGCGTATCATGGAATTGCCTCCAGGGAGTAGCCCACATTGCGGGTCACCTTGATTTCCACATTGGCTTTCAGCGCGGCGAGCTTCTTGCGCAGGTAGGATATGTAAACCCATACCACGCTGATTTCCACATTGTTCGCGCCCCAGATTTTATCCATGAACTGATCCGGGGAGATGAGGCAGTGGGGATTGGAGATCAGCATTTCCATGATCTGGTATTCCTTGCTGGCGAGGCGGAAGCTGCCCGTGGGAGAAGATAGATCAAAGCTGGCGCGGTCGAGGCTGATGTTTCCAAACTGGAGCCGGGTGGAGGCGCAGGCGGACTGGCTGCGGGTCATGGCGCGGATGCGGGCCAGCAGCTCCTGCACATCGAAGGGCTTGGTGAGGTAATCGTTCGCGCCGGAATCGAGGGCGGCCACCTTGTCCTCCACTTCGGATATGGCGCTGAGGATGAGCACGGGCGCCTTGTTTCCCGCCTCCCGCAGCTGCCGGAGCACGGATATGCCGTCCAGCTTCGGCATCATGATATCCAGGATCGCGCCGTCATAATTGCCGGACTGCAAATAGGCCAGGGCTTCCTCGCCATCGTACACGGCGTCGGCCTCGTAATTGTTCTTTTTCAATATGGCGATGATCGCCCGGGAGAGGGCCTTTTCATCCTCGGCAAGCAGCAGCCGCATATGTTCCACCTCGATTCCAAATTGATCCAATAATAGAATAAGGGAATATTTGCGGCAATGCAAGGGCGTTCACAGTTTGTTTTCAAAATGGTCGGAGGCTGTTCAGAAATGGAGGGGCAGATTTTAAGGGCGGCTTTAGGTTGGTGGAATAAAATGGGTCCATCCCAGAAGGAAAGGACCAAATAAAGACATGAGCAAGAATTCCAAACCCCGCAAAAACCGCAGGCGCTGGCTGCGCAAGCTGGTTCTCACGCTCATACTGCTGCTGGTGCTGGCCGCCGTGGGCTTCTATGGTTACAGCATGCTCAAGCAGGAATACACCGTGACTTACGACAGCTACACCGCCTCCACCGGCTCCATATCCAACGCGCTGAGCTTCAGCGGCAACCTGAACCTGGTGGACAGCGCCTATTATACCGCTTCCAGCAATTCCACGGTGCGCACGATCTATGCCTCCGTGGGCGACCAGGTGCAGGAGGGAGATAAGCTGGTGCGCCTGGCCAACGGCGAAACCATCGAGGCCGGATTCGACGGCCGGGTGAACGCCATTCCCGTGGAGGAGGGCGACGAGGTTTATTCCGGGGATGCGCTTATGCAGCTGGCGGACTTCAATCATATGAAGGTGACGCTGCGCGTGGATGAATATGAGATTGCGGATGTGGCGGTGGGCCAGGCCTGCACCGTTACCGCCACAGCCACCGAAAAGAGCTTTGAATCCGTGATCGATTCCATCGATTATATCTCCGCATCCGGGGGCAATGTGGCCTATTATTCGGCGGTTTGCTATGTGGATGTGGACGAAGGCATCTATCCCGGCATGCAGGTAACCGTTTCCATCCCCCAGGAGGAGGCGGAGAACGTGGTCATCCTCAAGATGGATGCGCTGAGCTTTGATAATCAGAACAGCGCCTTCGTGTACATGTATGATGAAAATGAGGAGCTGATCCAGGTTCCCGTGGAGGTTGGCGTGAGCAACGGCAACTATGTGGAGATCAAAAGCGGCCTGGAGGACGGCGATGTGGTTTATGTAGAGGTTGAGGAGGAAGCTGCTTCCGCGATGGGCGGCCTGCTCTCCGGCATCTTCGGCAGCCAGCAGATGAATTCCCCCGCAATGGGCGGGCGCGGCTCCGGCGGCAGCATGCCCGATTTCGGCTCCATGGACGGAAGCTCCGGCGGCTTCTCCCGGGGCGGCGGCAGTGGCCAGATGGGCGGCGGACAGATGGGTGGTGGCAGGTAGTGTCGGAATCCATCTTCTTCCAGATGCGGGGAATCTGCAAATCTTACCGCATGGGCGATGAGGATATGCAGGTGCTCAGCGATGTGGACCTTGATATCCGGCCGGGGGAATACCTATCCGTGCTCGGCCCCTCCGGCAGCGGAAAATCCACGCTGATGAACATCATCGGCTGCCTGGATTCAGCAAGCTCCGGCGAATACATACTGCATGGGCAGCACATTGCCGATATGGATGAAACCCAGCTGGCGCATGTGCGCTGCCATGAAATCGGCTTCATCTTCCAGAACCACCAGCTGCTGCCCCGGCTCACGGCCCAGAAAAATGTGGAGCTGCCGCTGATTTACGCGGGCGTGGGCCCCAGGGAGCGCAGGCGGCGCGCCAAGGAAATGCTGGAGCGCGTGGGCCTGGGCGACCGGCGCTTCCACTATCCCAACCAACTCTCCGGCGGCCAGGCGCAGCGCGTGGCCATCGCCCGGGCGATGGTGGGCAATCCCTCCATACTGCTTGCCGATGAGCCCACCGGCGCGCTGGACCAGAAGACCGGCAGGCAGGTGATGGCCCTGTTCAGGGAACTGAACGACGAAGGCAGAACCATCATCATGATCACCCACGATACCAATATCGCAAAGCACGCCCGCCGCGTTGTGCATATCATTGATGGCGTTCTTACGGAAGGGGGCTGCGTGGAGGATGCTTAAACAAATCAAGGCCTTCTTCATCATGATGAAGGAATGCGTGAGCATGTCGCTTTCCAACATCGTAAACAACCGCATGCGCTCCTTCCTCACGGTGCTGGGCATTTTGATCGGCGTAACCGCCGTGATCACCCTGATCACCACTGTGTCCGGCGTGTCCGGCTCCCTGTCCAGCTCCTTTTCCAGCATGGGCGCAGGCACGCTGAGCGTATCCGTATCCGGCAGCGATTTGAAGGACGGCATGACCACCGCCGACCTGGCCTCCCTGAAGGAAATGGAAATCATAGATGGCATCACCCCCAGCGTATCCCTCACTGCCCGGGTATCCCGGGGCGGCGAATACGACAGCGGCATTTCCGTATCCGGCAAAAACGATTATTACTTCCGAACCACCGAGGATTTGCTGGAGCGGGGCAGGATGCTGAATTACATCGATGAGGACAATATGTCCTTCGTCTGCTGGATCAGCCAGGAGATGGTGGAAACCTTCTTTTACGGCGTGGACCCCGTGGGCGAGAGCATTTATATCGACGGCGTGCCCTTCCTTGTGGCGGGCATCACTTCCGAGGATGCAGCGGAGGATCTGTCCAGCATGATGGGCGGCAGCCCGGATATACTGGTTCCCTACACCACCGCCCTCAAAATGAACAATACAAACGTAGTGACCAGCTTTACAGTGTACCTGGCCGACGGCGTGGATTCCGAAACCGCAGCGGATTTGATCGAGGCGGAGATGGATGTGATGTTCTCCTTCGAGGAGGATTGCTTCACGATTACCACGATGTCCGGCATTGAGGACACGATGGAAGAAATGCTGGATATGATGACCGCGCTGCTGGCCGGCATCGCATCCATCGCGCTGGTGGTGGGCGGCATCGGCATCATGAATATGATGCTCACCTCCGTGACCGAGCGCACCGTGGAGATCGGCCTCAAGAAGGCCCTCGGCGCGCTGCCCTGGCAGATACAGGCGCAGTTTTTGATCGAATCCTTCCTGCTGAGCATGATCGGCGGCATCGCGGGCGTGGTGCTGGGCATTATATTGTCCTTCGCGCTGAGCCAGGCGATGTCCACCGCCTTCGCCATCAATGTGGGCGCGATCATACTGGGCGCGGGCTTCTCAGCAGCGGTGGGCATCATCTTCGGCTGGGCCCCGGCGCGGAAGGCCAGCAAGCTGAACCCCATCGACGCCCTTCGTTCCATATAATCCCGGGAGCCCTCCGGCGCCCGGATGATATACCCGTCCATACAATCATTCAAGGAGGAATTTTTACCATGAAGAATGCAATCAAGCGCATCATCTCCATCGCCGCGGCCTGCGCCCTGCTGGGCGCCGCCGCACTGGCGGATACCATTTCATTCAGCGGCACCGTGGCTGCGGGCAGAACCAGCGAAATCTACGCCCCCATCGGCGGCACCGTGGGCAGCGTGGAGGTGGAGGTAGGCCAGCAGGTATCCGCCGGGGACGTGATCGCCACCCTGACCACCGAAAAGGTGTACGCCAGCGAGGCGGGAACCATCACCGGCGTGTTTGGCCAGGGCGGCGATAATGCCGAGACGGTTTCCCAGAAGTACGGCGCTGTGATGTACATAGAGGGCGAGAGCAAGTATACCATCGCCGCCTCCACCGAGGAAGCCTACAACAAGACCGCCAACAAGTTTGTATCCGTGGGCGAGGAAGTGCTGCTCAGCTGCTATTCCGATGGCGGCCACAGCGGCAAGGGCGTGATCACCGCCATCGAGGGCACGAATTACACCGTGGAAGTGACCGAGGGCGAATTCATCGTGGGCGAAACCGTGAGCGTGTTCCGGGACATCATTACCTCCACCAAGCGCATCGGCCGGGGCGACCTGACCCGCAAAAATCCCACGGCGGTGACGGCTTCCGGCAGCATCGTTTCGATTGCCGTGCAGGATGGCGACAGCGTGGAGCGCGGCCAGCTGCTGCTGGAAACCCTGAGCGGCAGCTTCGATGGCCTCTACATGAGCGGCAGCCAGATTCTCGCCAGCGAGGACGGCGTAATCGCCCAGCTGAATTTGGAGCAGGGCGGCAAGCTGGAAAAGGGCAGCGTGGCGGCGGTGCTCTACCCGGCGGATTCCATGCGCATCGAGGGCGCTGTGGAGGAGGCCAACCTGGGCCTGATCGCCGTGGGCGATGAAGTGGAGATCGAGCTGATCTGGAATCAGGACAATGAAATCACCTATTCCGGCGTGGTTCGCATGATTTCCTCCGTGGCCAACAGCGGCGAGGGCGCCGATATGGAGGGGGATGTTACCTACAATGTATATGTGGATTTCACCCCGGACGCCGGCACCCGCTACGGCATGAGCGCCATCGTGACCACCGTGGACGGCATGGCGGAGGAGGCGGCAGAGGATGTCGAAGCGGAATAAGCGGCTGCTGAGCATTCTGCTGGCATTGATCGCGGCGCTCAGCCCCGTGCTTGCCGAGGAAAGCCCGGCCCCGGATATCACGCCGGAGCCAACTCTGGAAGCCACTTTGGAGCCCACGCCGGAGCCTGTCCCCGAGGCGACGGCGGACGCCACTCCGGAACCCAGCGCAGAGCCAACCATCGATCCTACAACGGAACCCAGCGCCGAACCCACGCCTGAGCCCAGCATCGAGCCTACGATCGAGCCCAGCGCCAGCCCGGAAGCACCGCAGTTTGCCATCACTCCTGAAAACCCGCTGGCGCAGGCGGCGGAGGGCGTGTACAGCATTCCCATCACGAATTCCGAGGAGGAAGTGGGCTTCAGCTGGCCCGCTGTGGAGGGCGCAGACGGCTACCTTGCGGAGTTGCTGCAGCGGGACGCCGAGGGCGTGGAAACCATCCTGAGCAGCGCTGCGGCTGCGGAATGCAGGATCGCGTTCCCGGTGAACAGCATCGCGCAGGGCAGGTACATCCTGCGGGTGACGGCGCAGCTGGGTGGGGAGAGCATCGCGCAGGCGGAAATCCAGTTTGAGCTGAGCATGGGCCAGGGCGGCTTCCCCGGCGGTTTCGGCGGGGGCGGCAGGCCCGGCGGCGGTTTCTCCGGCGATATGGCTGCCGGCGAAGAGCAGGGCTTCCGGATCACGCCCGGCGTGGCGCTCACCGATTCCCATTCCTCCGGCACGATGAACCGGCAGCTCTACAATGCTGCGGAGATTGAACCCAGCGAGGAAGCCGTGCGCTCCATCCTCCTGAACGGCGAGGAAATCGCATCCAGCGAGGCATTTTATGTGAAAAACGAAGATGGCGTGCTGTCGCTCATCCCGGAAGGTGAGAATGCCCGGTGGCAGCTGAGCCTGCGGGCGCTGGAAGTGCTGAATGCCAGCGGCATTGAAACGCTGCTGCTCGGCGATGAAGGGATGGATACCGGCCTTCTGCCCTGCGGCGCGGCTTACGGGCGGCTTCGGAGCCAGGGCTATGTGAGCAAGGATTTTATTCTGACCCTGGACGCGGATGGCTGGCATGCGGCCGTCGCGGGTGAAAGCTATATTCTGCATGCGAGCGGCGAACTGGAGCCGCTCAGAGGGTGATTTTATGCTGAAAAGATATCTGGCCGCTGTGCTGGCGCTTGCCCTGCTGGGCAGCGCGGCACTGGCCGAGGTTTATGAGGGCAGCACCGTGGCGGCTGCCGCCTACACGGTTCCGGCAGGAGCTTCCGGCGTGCTGGAAGCGCTGGACGCCGGGCTGGGGCAGGCAGTGGAAACGGGGGAAATCCTCGGCTCCATCGCCTCCGAGAAGGTGTTTGCCAGCCAGGATGGCTCCGTAGCCCGGATTCGGGAGGAGGCGAATTCCATCTCCCTCGATCTCATGCCCGTGGAGCGCTATCAAATCTACTGCACCGTGGACGAGGGCCTGCAAACCGCAGGCACCACCCTCGTGCACAGCGGCGAGCGGGTGTATCTATCCTGCACCACCAACGGCACCCACCAGGCGGTGGGCGTGATCACAATGATCGATTCCTCGGAATACCGGGTGCTCACCATCGGCGGCGAGCTGTATGTGGGCGAAACCGTGTATGTCTACCGGGATGAAAACCTGTCCTACAAGCAGTGGATCGGCACCGGCACCGTGGTTTCCAACGATGTGGAAAGCTACGAGAGCGCCGGCGAGCTGGTTGAAATGCATGTGGAGGAAGGCGAATTTGTGCAGCGCGGCGAGCTGCTCTATGAATACGCGGATTCCGCCGGACTGGAGCTCGTTGCCGGAGAGGGCGGCGTCATCTGCGAAGTGCTGAAAAAACCGGGCGACCGGGTGGAAAAGGGGCAGGCGATCCTGAAAATCGTGCCGGAAGGCGGCGTGCAGGTGGAGGTACTGGTGGATGAGGAGGCCGTCTCCCGGTTTGCCGAGGGCAGCTCCGTGGAGCTCGGCTTTGCTGAGGACGCCGAGGAGCGCAGCTCCGCAGGCACGGTGGTCTCCATCTCCCGTATCTCCGAAAACGGTGGCTATGCCGTGCGCATCCAGCCTGAACAGGAAAACCTGAAGCTCGGCATGACCACGCTCGTGCGCACCGTCGGCTAACGCCGGAGCGATATATCCAGGGGATGCCGTTCCCGAAGTCTCCCTTCCCCGGAATCTTCACCAGAAAAAATGGCCTCTTCCAGAGGCCTCAGACCGCTGGCAAACCCCGCAAACGCAAAAATCCTTTCGAATGAACAAAAATTCGAAAGGATTTTTTTCTTGCGGCGTCAGCGTCAGCTGCAAATTGCGGTCACTTACGTCCATGTAAGCTCCCTTTTCTTCCTGCGGCGTGTCGCTGGGGATTCAGGGGGAACAGCGTCCCCCAATGGGATAAAGATTCAAAGAACAATCACTTCAGCGCCTTTACCTTCTTGCGGCGATTGGCCTGGTGCGTGTTCATCAGCAGGCGCACGCAGCCGAGGGCGGCGAAGAACAGGCCCAGGAGCATGTTTTTCATGAATTCAGCGCGCATATCCGTGCGCAGCTCGTCCAGCTCCGTGTCGTAGTAGGTATCAATGAATTCTTCCACGGTCATCAGGTTCACGCGCTCCTCCTCGGGCAGGTCGGCCACGGCGCGCTCGTATTCCAGGGTCAGCGCGGTTTCCTGGTCGTAAATCAGGTACTGCTCCCATAGCATCTGCACATAGCCCTGCCGGGTGTAGTCGTAGTCGGCCATGCCGTATTCATCGTACTGCTTGGCGAAGAGCAGCGTGTAGCCGCCGATCTGCCCCAACAGTATGCCGATGATTACCGCGAAGATCAATACCGGCACCTTCAGCCCGCTGCGCCTGCCGCCGAACTTATCGTAGAACAGGTTTGCCAGCCAGCCGATCAGGAGCCCCAGAAGGCCCGCAATATAGCCCAGCATGAACACCAGCGCCCAGGGAATCGCGCCGATTACCGCGCCGATCACCGCACCCACGGCACCGCGAACCACGCTGCCCTTGGACCGGTCCTCCTCCTCAATGCGCTCCACCTGGCTGCTCAGCTCCTGCACGCAGCCGCTGTGTACCGGCAGCACACAGGCGTTGAGCTGGGAATAGCGCAGATCGCCGTCAAGCGGCTCGCCGCACCATGCGCAGCGGTTGGAATCTATGCCCAAGGCAGCCAGACCCGGCAGCTTTTCGTCCAGATAGTGCTCAATGCGCTTCATGGTGCCGATGGTATCGTGGAACACCAGCCGTGCAAAGCCCCCGTCGGTGCTGATGGCGCCCTCCCTGTGCAGGCGCGCCTCCTTCAGGTCGCAGTCGGAAAGGGTGTGGATAACCCGGGCGCAGAGCTCGGCATTTTCCACCGTATTCTCCACCGGGGGATGGAGGTAGATGTATATGGCCTTCCAGCCTTCGCCTTCGTTCATGAATACATGGAGGCCGTGCAGCGTGCCATAGGCGAACCCGTTGTCACAGGTGAGTCCGCGTTCCTTCGCGAATTTGCGGATAGCGGTTCCGATCATAGTTCCATACCTCCTCTTTCGTATGATTATAATATATAACCATACCCGTCGCTGGGGAAACATCGATGGGTATGGCTGTAAGTATGTATGCAATTAAATGGGATCGCCCTCGGCGTTGAAGAGGGGCAGCTTTTCGAGGTAGATGATATCGCCGCGCTCGGTGGCGTCGCCCTCGGCGAGTATGGCCATGCGGCCCGCGATTTCGCCGCCTGCATGCTTGACGAGCTCCTCCAGCGCATGCAGGGATTCGCCGGTGGAGATCACGTCGTCCACGATGAGCACCTTCTTGCCCTTCATGTAAGAGGCATCGTTGCCATCGAGGAAGAGGGTTTGCACATGGTCGGTGGTGATGGAGCGCACTTCAACCTTGATCACATCTCGCATGTAGAGCTTGGAGCCCTTGCGGGCGAGCACATAGCGCTTGTTGCCGGCGAGGCGGGCCATTTCGCAGATGAGCGGAATGCCCTTGGATTCGGCGGTGATCATCACATCATGCTCGGGAGCGCGGTCCAGCAGGGCCTGGGCGCAGGCGGTGGTGAGCTCGGGATCGCCGAAGATGACGAACGCGCCGATCTGCAGGTTTTCATTCAGCGGGCAGAGGGGCAGCGCGCGGTCGCAGCCCGCGATGGTCATGTTGTAGTATTCCTTCTTCATGGGTCAAGCTCCTTTCAGCAGCTTATCTCACGCCGTACTTTACCACTTCATATTTTTCGCCGAAGGTTTCCACGGTGGCGCACTTGATCTTCTGCTCCTGCACGGGGCGGTCCTGCCGTCCGGTGGGGGTTTCGGCGATCTGGTCTACCACTTCAATGCCCTCGGTAACCATGCCGAATGCGGCGTAATCGCCATCGAGATGGGGGGCGTTGGCATGCATGATGAAGAACTGGCTGCCTGCGGAATTGGGCATCATGCTGCGGGCCATGGAGAGCACGCCGCGGGTATGGCGGATATTGTTCTCGCGGAAGCCGTTGCGGGCGAATTCGCCCTTGATGGAATAGCCGGGGCCGCCCATGCCGGTGCCCTGGGGATCGCCGCCCTGGATCATGAAGCCGGGGATAACGCGGTGGAAGATCAGGCCGTTGTAGAAGCCGGATTCCACCAGGGAAACGAAGTTTGCCACAGTGTTGGGGGCCTTCTCGGGATAGAGTTCAGCGGTGATCACGCCGCCATTTTCCATTTCGATCTTAACGATGGGGTTTGCCATGCTTGTCGTCCTCCTGAAATGCTGGTATGCTTATTTCTTATCCGCTTCGCCTTCGGTTTCCTCCGGCAGGGCGATGGTTGCGGGGGTATACTTGTAGCCATGGGTGGATACGCGCACGCTGTCGATGCGGGGCATATTGCCGATGGGGGAATAATTGGAATCCACCTGCACGGTGGTGATATCATCGATCACTTCCAGGCTCTCGGAATCCAGCGCCCGGCCGAAGGCGGCGTATTCGCCGTCATACTCCGGATAGCTGCCGCCCACGATGAAAAACTGGCTGGATGCGCTGTCATAGCTGCTGGTGCGGCACATGGAGATGGTGCCCCGGATGTGCTTTACCTCGTTTTCGATGCCGTTGGCGGCGAACTCACCCTGGATGGTGTAGCCCGCATTGCCGGTGCCATCGTTGTTTTTATCGCCGGTCTGGGCCAGCACGCCGGGCACCACGCGGAAGATTTCGAGGCCATCGTAATAGCCCTGGTTGGCCAGGGAAACGAAATTGGCCACGGTGTTCGGCGCATCCCGGAGGAGGAGCTCGAAGTACATCACCCGACCATCGGTCAGCGTGATGGTGGCGGATGGATTTTCGATGCCCTCGTAGGGGTCCTTCGCCCCGCAGCCGCTGAGCAGCAGGCAGAGCACGAGGGCCAGGATCAAAAGCAGTTTCTTCATGCCTTGCCCTCCTGCAGGATCAAATCCCGCTTGCGCTGCACCATTTCCTCCACGCGGAGGCAGTATTCCTCGATATTTTTCACGTTGGCGGCGCGCTCAATGCGCAGGTCCCGGTCGAAGAGCCATTTGCTGATGGCGCCTGCGCCGAGGGCGAGCACACTGGCGGTCTCCTCCATGTTGCCGATGTTGTAGAGGCAGGCCTTGCCCTGCTTGGCATAGCCCACATTTTCCAGATTGCCCGCCATGTACTTCTGGCGGTAGAGGTAATAGGGCTTCCAGCCGGAATTGCTGAGCTCCCGGCGGGCATGGGCGATCATCTCGGCGGCTCCCGCGGCGCTCACCTGGGTGTGGCCCGCGCCGGAAACATGCATCTGCTCGTGCAGCTTGCTGGAACGCTTGATGGCCAGGGAATGCACGGTGACGCTCTCGGGGTCCAGCTCCATTACCTTATTCAGGGTGGCGGCGAAGATTTCCGGGGTCTCGCCGGGCAGGGCCGCGATCAGGTCCATATTGATATCATCAAAGCCCAGTTCCCGGGCGAGATGATAGGCATGGATCGTGTCCTCGCTCGAATGGGCGCGGCCGATCAGGGCGAGGGTTTCATCATGGAAGGTCTGGGGATTTACGGAGATGCGGGTGATTTCCATCCTCCGGAGCATTTCCAGCTTTTCCCGGTCGATGGTATCCGGCCTGCCGGCCTCCACGGTCCATTCCTCAGCTCCCGGGAAGGCCTCCCGGGCTGCGGCAAGGATTCTTTCAAGGTCGCCGCAGGGAATCGCCGTGGGAGTGCCGCCGCCCATGTAGGCCGCGCGCACCTTGAGCCCGGCCTCCTGCATGATCTTGGCGCTGAGCCCGATTTCCTTCAGCAGCGCCTCGGTGTAGGGGGCCACCAGCTTCTTGTTCCGGCCGATCTCTCCCGAGGAGAAGGAGCAGTAGCTGCAGCGGGTGCGGCAGAAGGGAATGCCGATGTAGAGATCATAGCTGTTCTTTTCGGGAATGCGTATGCCCTGCTGCATCCCGGCAATTTCGGCGAGGAGCCCCGCGCGGTCGGCGGATACATCAAACTCCCGCATCACATGCGCCCGGGCGGCGTCCATATCAAGGCCCATATCCAGCGCCTCGTAGAGCAGGCGGGTGGGGCGTATGCCGGTGAGCGCGCCCCAGGGGGGCTGCATGCCGGTCATTTTCTTGAGAAGTTCATACAGCGCCATCTTCACCTGCCGCTTGCGGGCGCGGCGAATTTCCACGGCTGTGCCGGTGGGCGCGGGCAGGGTGATCTCCGCCGCGCAGTCGCCATGGCACCAGCGGTCGGTGATGAAGCCGTTTTGCTCGGCAGCCGTATGGGTGTAAGCCGCGTCCTGCGCGCCTTCAACGATCTGCACATCGCCCAGAAACAGGCGCAGCATATCGCCGATATCGCAGATGAATTCCGGCGCGGCGGTTTGTACGGTGATCATAGGTTATACCTCTGCCGCTCCGCGGCGATGGTGGTTTCGCAGCCGTGGCCACTGTACACCCGGGTGTTTCCGGGCAGGTTAAAGAGCATGCGCAGGGACTGCCGCATGCTGGCCGGGCTGCCGCCGTAGAAATCCATGCGGCCGAAGCCCGCGCAGAAGAGGGTATCTCCCGAGAAAAGCGCGGCATTTTCCGCATCGTAGAAGCATACGGAGCCCTTGGTATGCCCCGGGGTGTGGAGCACTTTGAAGGAAATGCCGGAGATGCTGATCGTATCCTCCAGGAAATCGGCGACCAGGGCGGTGGGGCTCGGCTGGGTGGAGCACATGGCGTTGTAGCCATTCTTCACATCATCGCAGAGCAGCTCCTCATCCTTTTCATGCACATAGACCGGCGCGCCGGTGATGCGGCTCAGCGCCTCGGCGGAGAGGATATGATCGAAGTGGCCGTGGGTGAGCAGGATGGCCTTGAGGGTCTTCCCGTTCTCGGAAAGGGCGCGCTTCAGGGCGAAGAGATCATCGCCCGGATCGATCAGCAGCGCATCCGAGCTGCCCTCCGGGCAGAGCATATAGCAATTTTCCTGGTATGCGCCGCAGACGATGGTTTGAATGGAATATTTCATCAGATCAAAATCCCTTCTTGCTGTCCAGCAGGATGGTTACCGGGCCGTCGTTCACGAGGCTTACCTCCATGTGGGTGCGGAAGCGGCCCGTTTCCACATGGATGCCCTTATCAGCAATCTTTTTGCACAGCATTTCAAACAGCGGCTCCGCCTGTTCGGGCCTGGCGGCCCGGATGAAGCTGGGCCGCCTGCCGTGGCGCGCATCGCCTAGCAGGGTGAACTGGGAAACCAGCAGCACGCTGCCGCCCACATCCTGCAGGGAGAGGTTCATCTTATCATCCGCATCCTCAAATACCCGCAGGCCGGAGATTTTCTCCGCACAATAATTTACGTCCTGCTCGGTATCGCCTTCCTCGGCGCCGACCAGAACCATATATCCACTTTCAATTGCACCCACCAGCTCGCCTTCCACAGTGACGGAAGCCCGGGTGACCTTCTGTACAACACAACGCATAAGTACCTCCGCTTGGGGGAGGCGCTTAGGGGACGCTGTCCCCTAAGAACCCCAGCCAGAGGACGCTGTCCTCTGGACTCCTGCTTAAGGGACATTGCCCCTTAAGAATCCCCTCCAATGCGATGCTTCGCATAGCCGAAAAATTATTATTATTCTATTCTGAAAAACGCGCCGCCGACTGGCGCGTTTTTTTCAGGGGTTTCCAAAGGGAATCATTCCCTTTGGCGGGGTGCAGGGGCAGAGCCCCTGCCAGGTAACCAAGGGACAGAGTCCCTTGGTTACCCCGAAACCCGGCTCACCTCGATCACATCCGGGGACTTCTGAATATCCTTGATGATCTTGCCGAGCTGCTGGGTATCCTTGATGGTGATGGAAACGTTGAAAACATAGGTGCCATTTTTCAGGCTGTGGCCGCTGATGGAGCCGACGGGCACATTCTGGGCGGCGAGCATAACGGAGATTTCCGCCAGCAGGCCGGTGCGGTTGTAGCAGAGGATGCGCACCTCGGCTTCGTAGCTGGCGTCCTTGCCCTGGGTTTCCCATTCGACATCGATGAGGCGGTTCTGCTCCACATCGGGGTCCTTGAGGGAAATGCAATCCTGCCGGTGCACGGAAACGCCGCGGCCGCGGGTGATATAGCCCACGATGGAATCGCCGGGCAGGGGATTGCAGCAGCGCGCGAAGCGCACGAGCATGCCGCTTTCGCCCTTCACGATCACGCCGTTGGAGGAGGACTGCTGGTGCTTGCGGTGGTTTTCCTCACCCTTGAGCACCTCCGGAAGCTCGGCAGGAACTTCCTCGGATTTGGCATGCTTTTTGTATTCCTCCACGAGGCGGTTGAGCACCTGCGCGCAGGATAGGCCGCCGAAGCCCACCATGGCGTAAGTATCATCCATGGTCTGGGCGGAGAAGCGCTTGCAGATCACCTCGGAGGCTTCGCGGGTAACCAGCTGGGAGAGCTGGTAGCCGAGGCGCTTGGCCTCCTTTTCCAGCATATCCTTGCCGAGGATGATGTTTTCATCGCGCTGCTCGCGCTTGAGCCAGGCGCGGATCTTGGCCTTGGCCTCGCTGGTTTTCACGATATTCAGCCAATCGCGGCTGGGACCATGGGAGGAGGCGCTGGTCATCACCTCTACGAAATCGCCGGTTTCCAGATGGGAGGAGAGGGGCACGATGCGGCCGTTTACCTTCGCGCCGATGCAGCGGTTGCCGACCGCGGAATGAATGCGATAGGCAAAATCCAGCGGAGTGGCGCCGCGGGGCAGGGAAACCACATCCCCCTTGGGGGTGAATACGAATACTTCATCGGCGAAGAGGTCCACCTTGGCCAGCTCGCCGAATTCGCCGGGATCGCGCACATCGCTCTGCCAGTCCAGGATGCGGCGCAGCCAGCTGAGCTTGGTATCCAGCTCGTTTTCGTTGGCGCGGCCCTCCTTATAGCGCCAGTGGGCGGCGATGCCGTATTCGGCGGTGCGGTGCATATCGAAGGTGCGTATCTGCACCTCGAAGGGCTTGCCCTGGTTCACCACCGTGGTATGCAGGGATTGATACATATTCGCCTTGGGCATGGAGATATAATCCTTGAAGCGGCCGGGCACCTGGGGCCACATGGTATGCACCACGCCGAGCACGAAGTAACAATCCTGCTGGGTATTCACCAGAACGCGCAGGGCGATCAGATCGTTGATCTGGTCGAAGGTCTTGTTCTGGTTTTTCATCTTCTTGTAGATGGAATAGAAATGCTTGGGACGGCCCATGATTTCGCATTTGATGCCGGCTTCCCGCAGGCGCAGGCTGAGCTGCCGGGAAATATCGCCGATCATGCGCTCGCGTTCCTCCCGCTTCATGCCCACCATGCGCACGAGCTCATAGAAGCCATCGGGATCGATATAGCGCAGGGAGAGGTCCTCCAGCTCCCATTTGATGGTATGCACGCCCATGCGGTGGGCGAGGGGGGCATAGATATCCAGGGTTTCCCGGGCGATGGGAATCTGGCGCTCGGGCTTCTGGAATTTCAGGGTGCGCATGTTGTGCAGGCGGTCGGCCAGCTTGATGAGCACCACGCGGATATCCTTCGCCATGGCGAGGAACATCTTGCGCAGGGTTTCGGCCTGGGCCTCCTCCCGGGATGCGAAGTTCAGCTGGGAGAGCTTGGTCACGCCGTCCACCAGCAGCTCTACCTCCTGGCCGAATTCCGCGCGTATGGTTTCGAGGGTCACGCCCTCCACATCCTCCACGCAATCATGCAGGAGGCCGGCGGCGATGGTGGTGGCGTCCAGCATCAAATCGGTGAGGATCACGGCCACCGCGCAGGGATGGCTGAAATAGGGATCGCCGGATTTGCGCTTCTGGTTTTCATGGGCCTTTTCCGCGTAGCGGTAGGCACGGCGCACGAGGTCCATATCGTCATCGGGATGGAACTTCCGGATTTTCCGGATCAGGTCTTCCAGGCACATATAGCCGGGTTCTGCACTATTCGGCATCGGAGCTCCTCCTTTCGACGGATTTTTTGCATTTCTGGATGGCGCGCCACACGGCGCTGGTTTCGGGATCGGTCTTTTTCATGGGCGGCAGCTGCAGGGCGAAGGGCCGGGGATGGAGCTGCACCAATCGCATATCCATCAGCGCCAGCATGGAAGCCCGGCAGCACAGCGGGGAGAGTCCGCTCTCCTCCGATAGCCGCTGGTCCAGCGCCTCCCAGTCCGGTATGTGGGCCGGGCGGCGGGTAATGCGAATGCAGGCCTTGTATACCTCCCGCATCTGGTCCACATCGGGCAATTCATCAAATATATCCGTGCCGCAGGCAAGGGACAGGCATTCCACATGGCCGGGAATTTCATCCGGCACGGGCACGCCCGCCAGCACCAGGCGGCGCAGCGAGGTTGGGAAGCCGTCCAGCTTCTCCGGGCAGAGCACGAGGCTGTTGAAGGCGCGCCGGTCTGCGGGCAGGCTTCCGATGGAGAGGTCCAGCGGGCAGGGCTCGGTATGGGCAAGTATTTCCCTCGCCATATCATAGTCCGCGCAGAGGATCCATGTTCCCTGGGAGCCGGCAGCCAGCAGGCCCTTGAGTTCCCGCATGGACAGGGCGGGAGCGCTGGAAACAAAGCTGTTTCTTCTATTATAGATTAGTTCTGTTAAGAAACGGCGCAGCTGCAAACCGGCCTCCGGCAGCGCGGCTCCGATGCGCTTCGCAGGCGCGCCTTCCCGGAGGGCGGACAGGCGCAGCTGCACATCCGTGCGGCCGTTCCAGTGGTTCAGCTGGGGAACGAACAAAATCTCCGCATCCTCGCCGAGCTTGCCCGCACGGTCGCCCGCGCCGAAGAAGATGCCCGTGCGGCGCACGCCATCCTCGGATGCGATCAGCCGCAGGTGGGAGCCCTGCGTGCCGATGGCCCGGGCCTCGATGATCTGCACGCTCGCCCGGAACACCGGCTCGGGATTGCCGCAGCCCGTGGGCTCGAGGGCAGCCAGCTCCCGCACGAAGCCTTCGCCGGTTTCGCCGAGGTTCACCTGGATATCGTAATCCGCGCAGGGAAGCCATGCCTCCTGCGGGGCGTTTTTGAACAGGTAATCATCCAGCGCCTGCTGGAGGGCGTCGAAGTTTTCGGCCTTCACAGTCAGGCCCGCCGCCTGCCTGTGACCGCCGAATTTTTCCATCAATTCCGCCGCGGAGGAGAGGGTTTCGTAAATATCCACACCCTCGATGCTGCGGCAGGAGCCGGTGAGCATGCCGTCGTTTTCCGCGAGAGCGATCACCGGGAAATGGTATTTTTCCTTGAGATGGCTGGCGGCGAGGCCGATCACGCCGGGATTCCAGCCCGCGCCCCGCACCATGATGATGCGGTGGGCGGCGAAATCGAAATCGCGGAGCTGCTCTTCTGCCTGGGCGCGGATCTCCCGCTCCACGGCCTGGCGGCGGGCATTCTCCTGCTCCAGCTCATCCGCCTGGGCGATGGCGAGGAAGGCTTCCTCCTGCACCAGCAGCTCGAAGGAGCGCCGGGCAGAGCCCAGCCGTCCGCCGGCGTTCAGCCGGGGAGCCAGCCGGAAGGCTATTCCCTGGCTGTCCAGCTTGCCCGCCTCCACATGGGCGCTTTCCATCAGTGCCTCCACGCCGGGGCGGGGATGCACATTGATTTTCTGCAGGCCCAGATGCACGATGGCGCGGTTTTCCCCGGTGAGGGAAACCACATCGGCAACGGTGGCGATGGCGGCGAGGTCGATCCGCTCCATGGCGGCCTCCGTGCCCGCGATGGCCTGCACCAGCTTGAAGGCCACGCCTGCGCCGCAGAGGTAAGGCATGGGATAAGAACCCAGCAGGGGATTCACCGTGGGGCAGTCCGGCAGGGTTTCGCCGGGGCGGTGGTGATCGGTCACGATGCAGTCCATACCCAGCTCCATGGCGAGGACGATCAGATCCTTAGATGCGATGCCGCAGTCCACCGTGATCAGCAGGTCGCATCTCTCCGCCAGCTCGCGCACGGCATTTTCGTTCAGGCCGTAGCCCTCGCTGTGCCGGGAGGGCAGGTAGACCTCCGCGCCAATATTCTCGCTCCGGAAATAATCATAAAGGATGGCGGATGCGCACACGCCGTCCACATCATAATCGCCGTAGACCACGATCTTTTCGCAGTTTTCCATGGCGCGGCGGATGCGGGAAACGGCGCGATCCATATCGTTTAAGAGGAAGGGATCATGAAGCTGCGCTTCCGAGGGATGCAGGAAGATATCGGCCTCTTCCGCCGATCGAATGCCGCGCTGCATCAGCAGCCTGTGCAGCACCGGCGACATATTTGCCGGACGCTCAAACCAGCTGCGGTTGCCGCTTCGCTGGATATATCGCAGCATTTCGTTCCCTCCCCTCCATTTAAAATAACGAAATCAGGAACCGGCTGCTGCGTCGATTCCTGATTCTATGCTTCTATTTATGCCTTTCCTGCCTGATAATAAGGAAACCACATACAGGCGCAGTGAAACTGCAGCGCCTTGGATGCGCTGCGGCGGGTATTGCCCTTCATTGCGGCCTGAAGCTTCATGGATGTTCCTCCCGTATATCGGAAAATCAGCCATTCTGACATCTTCTATATAGGATATTATTATACTTACAAATTGGTGATACGTCAAGAGGAAACGTTGGGAGGAGTCAACGCCAAAGGGGATGATTCCCCGCTGGAAGCGCCGTGTCCTCCCCCCTTCCAACGGAGAAAAATGGCTATGCCTTCACACATACAGAGCATGCGCAGCTGACAAAATGCCGAGTCGGCCACATCATGCCTGTACCCTATACATCCAGAATCCTCATTTCAAAGGGATTGAGCTTCACACAATAGGCTTTTCTTCCGAGGCCTATCCTTGCAGATTGCTCTTCCCCGGAATTGTTGATAACTGCCATCCTGCCGGATTGCGGATAGTACGCGCATTCGCACAGGGGATTGTCCGGCATGGCTTCGCCGCCCAGTTCTTCATGATGGGTTGCCCACAGCAGCGTCCGATAGAGCAGTTGTGCATTTACGGGAGAATATGTAAATCCATTCATGTATACACAGCGGCCCTTGCCGGTTTCCTTCACGGACAGGATCACATCTTCCCCATCCATTTTCAGCGGCAGGGTTTCGCCATCAGCGATGTACACATGGGGCATGCCGTTTGCAAATTCCGGATCTGGCAGGTCTTTCAGGATAAAGTGATCCTTCGCCGTTTCGCGATTGTAGCGGCCAATGCACACAGTGGCGCCGTTTTCCTTCTCCACCCCAAGGATTTCACGGAGCTGGAATACGCGCTGTCCATCTTCCGCTGCCGAGGGCTCACACACGCCGATGAAAGCGCCGCCATGCAATACAAAGCGGTTCACAGCCGCCTTCAGCCTGGCGTCCCGCCAAATTTCGCCGCCGGACCATGCATCTCCTGCGCGCCCGGCATTGATCAGCACATCCACATCCTCCGGGACGCCGTGTTCAGCAACTTCCGCCAGGGATATACTCCGAAGTTCCACCGGCAAGCCTGCCAGCGCCTCATGAATATGGTTCAGGGGCAGCTCCGGATGTTCATGCATGTGGCCTGCGCAATTCCAGGTACGCAAGCTGCCCCAGCTCTGCAAAATGCCGATGCGGATTCCGGAGCTCCAGGGCTCCCCTGCTTCATGCAGCGCTTTCAGCGTGCGGAATTCATCGGCGATATCCCGTATGGCCTCCACAAATTCCGGGTAGGGCTCCACCAGATGCAGATAGCCGCCGAGACCTATGCGGTCAATCTTCTTGCGCAGCAAGGCTCTGCGGATGCACATCCAATATTGCCAGGCGTCGATCTCCGGATGGCCTCCGGGCGCGAAGGTAGGCAGGCCGGAAAGCCCTGTCGGGAACAGGTAGGGATGGAGGCGCAGCTCGTGAACATCCACATCCACACCCGCACAGAGCCGTGCCTCAAAGGCATTGAATACACACTTGATCAGGCCGTCGAAGCCAAATTCCCGGAAATGGCCGCTCCAGGGTTCTATTCCGATCCAGCTGTCATCATAAAACACATATGCCTTGCGTCCTGCCGCATGCACCACATCAATCAGTTCCCTGCCGAACTTGCGCACAAATTTGCCGGTAAAGGCCATCCAGTCCAGCTGCTTTGGCGTGGGCGGCGTGTGCGACGGACGGTAGCGGCCGCCGTTTACGAAATCTTCGGAGGTCAGCCGGTAGCCATATTCCCTTTCAAATTCCTCCAGGGCGAGGGGATTCACAGCAAAATCATAGCTTCCCCAATCGGTAAACACATCCCTGCGTCCGGGTTCATCGCCCCAAAACCAGCAGAAGTTGTAAAACATGCTGGTAAAGCGCACCACATCCGTACGGGGATGTTCCGCCAGCCACTGCTTCATAAAATCAACCAGCGCCTGCTGCACCTCGGGATAGCGGGGTTCGACAGCCATCAGATGCTCCTTGTCCCCCCAATCATTGGTAACATGGTTGTACATGGATATCTCTTCCCAGATGCGGGTTGCCAGGAAATTAACGGTGTAAACATGGCCTTCCTGGGTACCCGGCAGGTATACGCGTTTGTTTTCCCACTTCCAGCCGAAGATTTCCTGCCCGGAGCTGCGGTCGAACACTTGCCAATAGCGATAGGGATCATCCATTTCCTGGATGATGAACTGCTCCTGGAAATATCCCTTCAGGGGATCAATTTCCAAAGTTCCACCGGCAGAGAGCACGGGCTGGCTCATCAAAAAATTGCGCTGCAGATACTGGGGATGGCTGCGGGCAAAATCATTGATGGAGCGCACCACGCAGAGCGTAGAATAAATTGCCGCGCCGGAATTGAGAATTTCATCCGAGAGCTGGGTGCCGTCGCTGTCGCGGATGCAATCCGCGCCCCAGAGTTTGCACAGATCCAATGTAAGCTGTTCATAGCCCACCTCGCCGGGCAGGGTAAAGCCACCCGTATGTTTTTTCATACTGCCGTACCTCCTTGCCGGGGTATTCCCGTGTTCTCATTTACAAAACCGAGGCTGCCGCACCGTTTCCGGCGAAACAGCCCCGTTGAATCAAATGAAGCCTTATTCATGCCAATGCGCGCGGTAAAATTCCTGCACGCTGCATCTGCGCCCTCTATCTCAGCGCTGTTCAGTACACACCATTCTTTTCGATAATGGCTTTGTACCATATACCGCTCTTTTTGATGGTGCGCTCCTTGGTGGTTCGATCCACATAAACCAGACCAAAGCAA